>URII01000013.1 GCA_900547825.1 uncultured Porphyromonadaceae bacterium | reverse complement strand
CAAGAATGAAAATCTTGCGTCCTAGCCGATAGACGAATGGGCCATAACTGCCGAGGCATGCGCCTCAAAAGCGAGTGCAAATATAGAGTGTTTTTTTTATTACCACAAACAAATTAACATTTTTTGCGTATTTCACCAAGTTGAAATCCCTGCGCCTCTATATAATTTCGGTATACATCCGAGAATTCCTCCATCATGGTACGCGGATACCTAACATCAGTAAAAACCTGGGCAAGATTATCCTTAGAGTTCTCAGCCACAAAACCGCGGCTGTCACTCCGGGCCTCTTTCTCAGCATAAAGTGCGCGTACTGCATCATCGTCTACATTATTATAATGCTCATAATGCATCACGGCTTCCAACGGCAAGCGGCCTACTTCAGCAGAATCACCCTCTGGCCACCCGACGGCGATAGTCGTGACAGGAACCACAAGCCGCGGCAACTTCAGCAGTTCACCTATGCGCGGAGCGGTATAAGTGGTGGTGCCGAAATAACAGCATCCTAATCCGTGCATCTCCGCAGCAGTATTGAACTGTTGCGCGAAAGCCACTGTGTCAAGCAAGGCGGTTATGAATCCCTGGAAATTATCATATCCGGCATCTGCATCCGAGGCCCTGCACCACTGTGTCATCCGGTTGAAATCGGCACAGAAAGTCATCAGCACAGGTGCACCCGTTGCTGCCGGCTGATTGAAATGGGCAGCGGCAAGTTCTTTACGCGCTTCCGGGTCGCGGGTCACAATTACGGTGCATACCTGCATATTGCCGGTGGTAGGAGCATGTGAGGCCATAGCGACAAGCGACGATAGCAGCTCATCGGTCACTTCACGCGATGAAAAACGCCTGCATGTGGCGCGGTTTATAAAATAATCCGAAAAGTCCATATAAATAATTTTGTTACGGATGCAAATATAACAATTCCTGAAACTACACGGGCCTCATATCCGTTGAAATTTTCCGAAATAAAAAAGTTATGAACAATCCATGAATAAAAATATTAAAAAATTTGGAAACTTAGCCGCGGGTTCCCTAATTTTGCAGTCATGCCGACAAAGCATGACAACAAAACAGAATTATCTAATTATTAGCCAGTTATACAACACCGTGGAGAAACCGACACATTCTTACGAAGACGCATTCAAGGCATCACTCGAATATTTCGGAGGCGATGAACTTGCTTCCCGCGTATGGGTAAGCAAATATGCGCTGAAAGATTCGGCAGGTAATATTTACGAACTTACCCCTGCCGAAATGCACCACCGCATAGCCTCTGAAATTGCCCGGATAGAGCGTAAATATCCCAACCCCATGAGCGAAGAGGAGATATTCAGCCTCCTTGACCAGTTCAAATACATAGTGCCGCAGGGAAGCCCTATGAGCGGTATCGGCAACGACTATCAGGTGGGATCGCTCAGCAACTGCTTCGTGATAGGAGTGGACGGCAAACCCGACTCCTACGGTGGAGTGATAAAAATAGACGAAGAGCAGGTGCAGCTTATGAAACGCCGTGGCGGAGTAGGACATGACCTGTCACACATACGTCCCAAGGGAACCCCAGTGAAGAACTCGGCGCTGACCTCGACCGGACTTGTCCCCTTCATGGAGCGTTACAGCAACTCTACACGTGAAGTGGCACAGGACGGACGCCGCGGAGCACTTATGCTCACAGTGTCGATAAAGCATCCCGACAGCGAGGCATTCATTGATTCAAAACTCACGGAAGGCAAAATAACAGGAGCCAATATATCAGTACGAATTGACGATGAATTCATGCATGCTGCCGAAAACGGCCAGAAATATATCCAGTCGTACCCTGTGGACTCCCCCGATCCCAAAATAAAAAAAGAGATTGACGCAGCCACTTTGTGGAACAAAATAGTACACAATGCCTGGAAATCAGCCGAACCGGGAGTACTGTTCTGGGACACCATAACCCGCGAATCAGTGCCTGACTGTTATGCCGATTTAGGCTTCCAGACCATCTCCACCAACCCATGCGGTGAAATACCTCTGTGCCCTTATGACAGCTGCCGACTTCTTGCGGTCAACCTGTACTCCTATGTACGCGACCCGTTCACTCCCGAAGCGTCATTCGATTATAAGCTTTTCCGTGAACATGTGGGAAAAGCACAGCGTATCATGGACGATATAATCGACCTCGAGATGGAAAAAATAGACCGGATACTTGAAAAAATAGCATCCGATCCGGAAACCGGCGAAGTGAAACAGACCGAACTTCATCTGTGGGATAAGATACGCACCAAAACCCTCAAGGGACGCCGCACCGGAGTAGGCACCACTGCCGAAGGCGACATGCTGGCAGCGCTCGGGCTCCGCTACGGAACCACAGCGGCAACAGATTTTTCTGAAAATGTGCACCGCGAACTTGCATTGGCGGCCTATCGCTCATCGGTTGTAATGGCCAGTGAACGCGGAGCATTCGAAATCTATGACGCCTCACGCGAAGAAGCCAATCCCTACATCAACCGTCTGCGTGAAGCCGATCCGCAGCTGTATGAGGATATGAAAGTGCACGGGCGCCGCAACATAGCCTGTCTTACAATAGCCCCTACCGGCACAACAAGCCTCATGACCCGGACCACATCCGGAATAGAACCCGTTTTCCTGCCTGTCTACAAACGCCGCCGCAAGGTAAATCCCAACGACACTGACGTCAGGGTGGACTATGTTGACGAAACCGGTGACGCATTCGAGGAATATATAGTATATCATCCCAAGTTCATAGAATGGATGCGTATCAACGGCATAGAAGCAAAAAACGACTATACTCAGGAAGAGCTTGATGCCATAGTGAAGCAATCGCCCTACTATCAGGCCACGGCAAACGACATAGACTGGCTCGAGAAAGTCAGGATGCAGGGCCGTGTGCAGAAATGGGTGGACCATTCAATTTCCGTTACCATAAACCTGCCGGCCAACGTAACAGAAGAGATGGTCAACAATCTCTATATTGAAGCGTGGAAAGCAGGATGCAAGGGATGCACAGTATATCGTGACGGTTGCCGCTCTGGTGTGCTCGTTACATTGGAGAAAAAACCTGCTGCCGACGAAATAAAGCCTCATGTGGCCAAACGTCCTATCGAGCTGGAAGCCGATGTTGTGCGGTTTCAGAACAACAAAGAGAAATGGATCGCATTCGTGGGGCTTATAGACGGCGCTCCATATGAGATATTCACCGGACTGGCTGATGATGACGACGGCATATTCTGTCCGAAATCAGTAACCCACGGCAAAATAATAAAAGCCGTTGACGAAAAGGGCAACAAACGCTATGATTTCCAGTTCATCAACAAACGTGGATATAAAACCACCATAGAAGGTCTCAGCGACAAATTCAATCCTGAATACTGGAATTATGCCAAACTCATATCCGGTGTGCTACGCTATGGAATGCCTATTTCACAGGTACTGAAACTCGTCAGCAGCCTTGAGCTGGACAGCCAGTCAATAAACACATGGAAAATGGGTGTGGAGCGTGCGCTCAAAAAATATCTTCCTAACGGAACCAAAGCCGCCGGTCAGAAGTGCCCCAATTGCGGACAGGAAACTCTGATATATCAGGAAGGCTGCCTTATATGCACATCCTGCGGCACATCCAAATGCGGATAACAGCGCTTAAAACATGTTTTTAAACACAAATGGCTCCGTCCTCAGGATTTTTACTGCTGTCCGGAGCCATTGTTTTATTTTTTCTTGTTAACTTTAACGGCTGAAAAAGGGCCTCCGGAGAGAGGAACACAACTTAAATCATAAAACCTATAAAGCAATAAAGATATGAAGCTCACATTCAACATCGACTACCGTACGGCATGGGGTGAATCAGTATATCTGGTCGGAGATCCGGACGTATTAGGTTCGGGCGACGAATCAAAGGCGCTGAAACTCACCCTTGAAGGTGCTGAAAGCTGGCATACGTCAGTAGAAATACCTGACAACACCCCATCGTTCAGCTACCGCTACATAGTGCGCCACGAAAATGGATTCACCAAACGTGAATGGGGTCCTGCCCACTCTTTCCGACGCGGGCGTGCAGCCAAGACCTATGAGATTTTCGACCGTTGGCAGGATCAGCCATGGGACAAGCCTTACTATTCGTCGGCTTTCACCGAGTGCATATGTATGCGTAAGAACCGTGACGAAGCGCTGATGCCTAAAACAGGGCTGCTCAACATCCGCGTATCGGCTCCTATGGTGCCGGAAGATTGCGTGGTGGCAATAGGCGGCAGCTGCGAATGTCTCGGCAACTGGGATCCGGCTAAAGCTGTAGTGATGAACGACAGTGAGTTCCCCGAATGGAATGTGATGCTCGAAATAAAAGCCTTGGAGATACCTTCCGAATTCAAATTCGCCATATTGAAACGAGAAACAGGTGAACTCGTTGCCTGGGAAGGAGGCGATAACCGCAAACTCGACAAGGTTCCCGAACAAAAAAACGAAGTTATGGTGATGGGAGGCATGCGTCTTGTCAATCCTCTGGCACCATGGCGCGGAGCCGGTGTTGCAATTCCGGTTTTCTCTCTCCGCAGCGAGGACGATTTCGGTGTGGGCGATTTCTACGACCTCATGAAAATGGTGGATTGGGCAGTAGAGACAGGTCAGAAGTTTATTCAGATCCTGCCTATAAACGACACCACCATGACAAATACATGGACCGATTCATATCCTTATAACGCAAACTCCACATTCGCACTCCATCCCATGTTCCTGCGTCTTCAGGCCATGGGACGACTGAACGATGAAGGACGCCAGGCCTATTACGACCACATGGGACGAGAACTGAATCTGTTGGATCAGGTAGACTATGAAAAGGTGAATGAACTCAAACGTCAGTTCACCCGTGAACTGTTCGCCCAGGACGGACCCGCTACAATGGCAAGCGTGGAATTCACACAGTTTATGGAAGCCAATGCCTCATGGCTCACACCATATGCGGCGTTCTGTGCGTTACGTGACATTAACGGAACCGTGGAGATGGCCAAATGGGGCGAATATGCTGTTTACGACAAAGATAAAGTGGCCCATTTCGTGGAAACCCACAGCGACGATATCAACTTCGTATATTTCCAGCAGTATCACCTTGACAAACAGATGCGTCATGTCATAGAGTATGCCCACAGTCGTGGAGTAGCTCTGAAGGGTGACATTCCTATCGGTATTTCCCGTACAAGTGTGGATGCCTGGATTGAACCGCGCCTGTTCAATCTCGACTGTCAGGCGGGTGCTCCGCCGGATGATTTCTCCGTACTTGGCCAGAACTGGGGTTTCCCGACCTACAACTGGGAAGAAATGAACCGCGACGGATTCGCATGGTGGAAAGCGCGTTTCCGCAAAATGGCCGAATATTTCGACGCTTACCGCATTGACCATGTGCTCGGATTCTTCCGCATATGGCAGATCCCGATGGACGCCGTACACGGACTTTTGGGATATTTCAGCCCGGCACTCCCCTACACTCCCGATGAGCTTAAATATAACTATGACTTCTGGCTCGACGTCGACCTACAGACCACTCCGTATATAATGGATTATTTCCTCGGCGATTTCTTCGGCGAATTCACCGACGAAGCCCGGTCGCGTTTCCTCAACGATGCAGGTTATGGGCGATACAGGCTCAAAGATGAGTTCTCGACTCAACGCAAAGTTGCCGAATACTTCGCATCACAGGAAAAGAATGACAAGAACGAAAAGCTCTGTAACGCATTGCTTGGACTTATTGACGAAGTGCTGTTCATAGAGGATCCATACGAAAAAGATAAATACCATCCCCGCATATCAGCCCAATTCACCTATATCTACCGTTCGCTGACAGATTACGAGAAATGGTGCTTCGACAGGCTTTATAATGATTTCTTCTATCATCGCCACAACGATTTCTGGTATGGCAAAGCCATGTGGAAGCTTCCCAATCTCATCGACGCCACAAATATGCTCGTATGTGCAGAGGACCTCGGCATGATACCCGACTGTGTTCCTGCCGTTATGAGTCAGTTGGAAATACTTTCACTGGAAATACAGCGTATGCCGAAAGATCCAAAGAGCCGTTTCGGCAACACTTGGAATTATCCCTATTATTCAGTATGCACCACCTCAACCCACGACATGGGGGGCATACGCCAATGGTGGGAAGAGGATCACGCCAAAACCCAGGCTTTCTACAACGAAGTGCTCGGTGAACCCGGATCAGCACCCTATTATGCCGAACCGTGGATATGCGACCGCATCGTGACCAATCATCTCGCATCACCGTCAATGCTCTGCATTCTTCCTCTTCAGGACTGGCTTTCAATCCACGGAGTGCTACGCCGCGAAAATCCTATGGAGGAACAGATCAACGTTCCGGCAAACCCACGTCATTATTGGCGTTACCGCATGCATCTCACCATGGAGAAACTGCTTGAGGCAGGGGAATTCAATTCCTATCTCCGTGACAAAATCCGCAACTCGGGGCGTTGACACATACATAAACATAATGACACCGGGACGTGTTTTAATACGCCCCGGTGTTTTAATCTGAAACACCTGCAATCATGTATATCGTAAAGAAGACAATAGAAATAGCCGGATGCCACCGTCTTGAACTGCCATATGAAAGCAAATGCGCCGGTCTGCACGGCCACAACTGGATCATAACCGTGCATTGCAAATCCGATCAGCTTAACGAAGCCGGAATGGTAGTTGACTTCCACGACATCAAGGAACTGGTCAACAAACCTCTTGACCACACATACCTTAACGACATTCTGCCGTTCAACCCCACAGCCGAAAACATAGCACGCTGGATCTGCGAACGTGTGCCCCACTGCTTCCGTGTGGACGTTGAGGAGAGCCATAACAATACGGCCACTTATATCCGCGACGAAGATCTGAACCTCCTATGAAAATAAATGAAATATTCTACTCTCTGCAAGGAGAGGGATATCATACCGGAAAAGCTGCCGTATTTGTGCGGCTCAGCGGATGTAATCTCCGCTGTCCGTTCTGCGATACCGATCACACAGGAGGCACAGATATGACGGAAGAGGATATTGTACGTAGTGTAACGGATTTCACATCACGCCATGTAGTCATAACCGGTGGCGAACCTTCATTGCAGATTACCGATAGCCTTATAGATAAACTTCACAAAGCCGGATGCTTCGTACAGATAGAGACCAACGGCACCATGCCGCTGCCTGAGGCTATCGATTGGGTGACATGCTCGCCGAAAGAGGGTAAAGCCCCTGTGCTCCGGAATGTGGATGAACTGAAAATAGTAATGGTTAATGAAGACACAGATCCCGCAGCATATGACCATATACACGCCTCACACCGTTTCCTACAGCCGTGCGATCACGGTGACCCTGCCATGAACGCCGCCACAATGGAGCTGACTGTAGATTATATCAAACACAATCCCAAATGGCGGCTGTCGCTGCAAACCCATAAGCTGATCAATATTCCCTGAAAGCGAACGAAGCCGGGATATCACCTGTACGGACGCTCCATCTCATCCTGCCATCAGGCGAAAAACAATATAGCGTGCCGGATGAGACATAATTACGGGCATCCGTCACATATATATCACCTGTAAGCGGATTCACGGCAATGCCATAGGGCATTTTTATTTTTGAATCAGTACCGTCGGTTATGAATCCGTCGGAAATTTTTTCCAATGTCCTGGCATCAATTATTCCATAGGCCGGCCGGGCAGTCCCGACGCCAGAAAAATAAAGTATGGAATCACCTTTCACTGCAAAATTGCTGACAGGAATATCCACCGTATCCACCTTGGTGAGAATCTTAGTGCCGGGACCGGGCGACATTACCATAAGCCGCGACGGCACATCAGCCCTGTTGCCCTGGGAGTTTACCCACAGACGTCCATAGTCATCCTTCTTCACTCTATGGGGATTAAGGCCTACGGGAATTCTCGCCATCTCCTCAAAAGTGTCGAGATCTATCACCGACACCGTATTATCATACTCCGGAGGCCGGTAGCCGCCGGAATTGGCCACATACAGATGATTGCCGATAATCTCCATCTCCTCCGGCTGAAAACCTACAAGCACTTTGCCCGTGATCGCAAGCGAGGCCGTATCAACTCTGAACACCGCCCCATCCGGACAGTCGGGATCATTGAGCACCATGCCTATATAAGAACTTATATAGGCCGAACCTCCGTGGAATTTTATATAACGGCAGTTGGGTATATCTATACGTCCGATACTTACAGCCGTGGCGGCATCCATCACCTCAACCTTATGGGAACAATTGACAACCGCATAAAGCTTTGATCCGTAAATGCCGAGATCGTTTCCTACATCGCCAAGTTCCATTACCACCGTAGGATTACGTTCGGCATAAATGTTACGTGAATATGATCCGGAAGCAAAGTCGTAATAATCAAGCGTACATTTGTTCGAACCCATATTTCCCTCATTGAGAAGATAAAAGCCGGCTAAGCCATTCAGCGGTTCACCACCGTTTACATTCTCGTTTTCAGAAGGGAAAACCATTTCATCCGTACGGCATGAATATACCATGACAGCCATAAGGGCAATAAAAAATGTCAGAATACGCTTCACTGTCATTAAAAATAATCAGATATTAATATTATACTGGCCTTTGAACCGTGCGGAGGAGCCGTAATCCACAGCGTGACGCGGACAGATATGATAGCATGCCGCGCACAATGCACATCTATCACCCCACACAGGACGCCTGTCAACCAATTTTATATTGCCGCACGGACATGCTGAGGCACATTTCCCGCAGCTGACACAGTCATGGCTGACATTAAATTTCCGAGGGTTCATGGCATATTTACGGAACCACGGATACACCACTGAGGTCTTGAGCCACGCCCATCGGCCACGCATCACATCATCGCCAGAGAAACCGTTGTTTATTTTGCCCGCTATCTCATCCACTCGCTCCGGCATACGCTGAAGCTTAGCGTCACGGAGATCGGGAGAATCGACATCGAACCCTTTCATGAACACATATGTGTTGGGCATAATTACACTGAAACAGGCTCCTGCCTTCATTCCGCGATGTTTCAGAATATTCCTCCACATTATATGGGCGTTACCGGTGTCGTCTCCACAGGTAAGCACAATATGGTGGCATACATCCGTTCCCCACCCCTCGGGCAATGATTCAATCCATTTTACCACTACCGGAGGCACACCCCAGGAATAAACCGGCATTACCCATATCACATCCTCCACGGGTAGCTCAATGCCGGCAGAGTGTGCCAGCACATCGCCACACAGCATTGTAACCTTGTGCTCCATCAACATAGCCAGCCGTTCAGCCACAAGCCGGGAATTTCCTGTGCCGGAGAAACAGAGTATCATTTTATAGTGACCCTTGTGGCTCCGAACCCATATTCACGAAAAGACGCATCCTGAACATCGTGGCCCTTATAACGGTGATTAAGCTCCTTCAGCAGAGCCTGACGCAACACACCCTCCCCTTTTCCATGAATGAATACAATGCGCTGTCCGTGATTGCGAAGGTTCTCATCCATTACGCGGCGAAATTCATCAACCTGAAGGTTAAGCATATCAGCCGGCGACAAACCGCGAGTATTGTCAACAAGCTCATTTATATGAAGATCTACTTCTATCACATCATCACGGCGGGGATGTGATTTCTTAACCACCCTGCGCCGTACGCGGTCATCACGCATTTTCTCGCGCATGGCCTTTTCAAGCGACTTGGGATCCGGAGCGGTACGCGACACCGCAACATCATCCTTGACAATGTCAAAACCGAGCACAGGCGTATCGAAATAGATATTAGGCGCGAAACTGTGAAGCTTGAAAAATTTAGTGGCGTCCATCTTGATCTCGACGTTTACCGGAGCTTTCATATCAAACTCCTTGTCGGCCTTATAAGGCACAGCCTGTATTGCCACACGGCCTAATGAAGCAAGACTCTCTCTGTCAAGCTCACCAAGAAATATCTGGATATTAGGCTCCACCACACCGGCATAACGCATGGTCCATCCTCCGGTACGGTCGGCGGTAAGATATGTGAATGCCATATAATAGTTTGAATCATTGACAAGATATATGTCTATCTCCGTGGTCGAAAGTTGTTTGACATCCTTAGGTTCATAAGCGAGCATAAGGTTTATGCTGTCGCCTCCGTCGCGTTCCTCTATTTCTATATCGCTGACAGGTTCCGCAACAGATACAGCCGCCTGCTGGATTTTAGGAACGACTGTGTCCTGTAATTTTGTCACCGCCGGATTCACCACCGGCGCCGGGTTCACGACTACACATTCACGCACAAGCATCGGAGTTTCAAATCCATCGTCGTCCACGTAGGCTATATTGCCCTCTATCCTTTTTATCACGCCCCCTCCTGTGGTGTTCAGGAAACGGACGCAATCTCCTACCTTTGCCATAATATAAAATTTACTGTCGTTATTGTTATCAGGTTATTATTCAAGTTTAGGTTTCAGGCTCATGCCCGTATATGAGTCAGCACATTGTGCCACTTCCTCGGGCGTTCCGGCCACAAGTACACGTCCGCCGGCCTCTCCGCCCTCGGGGCCTATGTCAATGACATGGTCGGCGCATTTCACAACATCAAGATTATGCTCTATTATAATCACGGTATGGCCACGTTCTATAAGCCTGTCAAACGACTTCAGAAGTGTCTTTATGTCATGGAAATGCAAGCCGGTGGTAGGTTCATCAAAAATAAACATAGTGGGCCGGGGCTTTTCGGCTGACAGATAATATGCAAGTTTCACACGCTGGTTCTCACCGCCCGAAAGCGTGGATGAACTCTGACCGAGCTTTATATAACCGAGCCCAACATCCTGCAACGGTCTAAGCCGTTTGACTATACGTGCAGTGAGCGCCGAACTGTCGGCACTGAAAAACTCTATGGCTTCATTTACCGTCATGTCAAGGATATCACTTATATTCTTGTCGCGGTAACATACCTCAAGCACATCACGCTTGAAGCGTTTGCCATGGCAAGCCTCACAGGGTATTGTGATATCGGCCATAAACTGCATCTCTATGGTTATCGAGCCTTCGCCCTTGCACTCTTCGCAGCGTCCACCCTCGGCATTGAACGAGAAATAACCGGGTCCGAAACCCATCTGACGCGCCCCTTGCTGCTCGGCAAAAAGTTTACGTATCTCATCAAATGCCTTGAGATAGGTCGACGGATTGGAGCGGGACGATTTGCCGATAGGATTCTGGTCAATGAATTCCACGGCCTCGATCCGCCCGATATCTCCGCGCAACTCGCCATGGGCGCCGGGGGCATCACACGGATCACCCAGCTGACGCACCATTGCACGGTAAAGTATGTCACGAACCAATGTGGATTTACCGCTGCCGCTCACACCCGTAACCACGGTCATGATCCCGAGGGGAAAACGGACATCAATATCTTTCAGATTATGTTCCGAGGCACGCGTCACTTCAATATAACTGTTCCACCGGCGCCGTTGTTTCGGGATATCGATCCTGTCCGCGTGGGTAAGATAACTGGCTGTATGGCTGTGCTCAGCATGGTCAATGCCGGCAAGCGGCCCCTGATATACAATCTCTCCGCCAAGACGTCCGGCCTCGGGCCCGACATCTATTATATGGTCAGCCTCTCGCATTATGTCCTCATCATGCTCAACTACAACCACGGTGTTGCCAATGTCGCGCAACTTCTTCAAAACACCTATCAGCCGGTGTGTGTCGCGGGTATGCAGCCCTATACTCGGTTCATCAAGGATATATAGGGAACCTACAAGACTGCTGCCGAGTGAAGTAGCCAGATTTATTCGTTGGCTCTCACCGCCTGACAGAGTCATGCTCATGCGGTCAAGAGTGAGATATCCGAGACCCACATCGCGCAGAAATCCGAGGCGCGACCGCAATTCATGCACCACACGTGAGGCTATCTTCCATTCAACCGGACTAAACCTTATATCATCGAAAAATGCCGACAAGTCATCCACAGGCATTCTCACCAACTGGGTGATGGTATGTCCGGCAACCTTCACATTCTCCACTTCGCGGCGTAGACGTGAGCCGTGGCACTCAGGGCATTCGGTCTTGCCGAGATAACGCGATTTCAACACCCTGTACTGTATCTTGTACTGGTTGTCGTCGACCATCCGGAAAAAGCCGTCGATTCCGGAAAAACGTGTGTTACCATGCCAGAGCAGATCTTTTTCAGCCTGACTCAGATCCCGGTAAGGTTTATGCACGGGGAAACCTATGTGAGGGGCAAGATGCACAAGCTCTCGCTTCCATTCCCCCATCTTTTCTCCACGCCAGCACACCACAGCACCTTCAAACACCGACAGCGACGGATCGGGCACAACGAGACGCTCGTCAATCCCTATCACCTTGCCGTAGCCCTCGCACCGGGGACAAGCTCCATAAGGATTGTTGAAATTAAACATCAGATCATTCGGCTCCGGAAATGTAATGCCGTCAGCCTCAAAACGTTTGGAGAACGTATGACGGCGCACTCCGTCGGCACTCCACACCACAAGGGTCATTTCGTCATGACCTTCGTAAAACGCAGTCTCCACTGAATCCGTGAGACGGCTCACCTCATCGGGGCTTGAACTTGAAACAAGACGGTCAATCAAAAGCTCATAGCCATTCAGGTCACAAGGCAGGCTGGCTTCTTCTGAAAGCGCTGCGATATCCACAAATGAATCGCCATGCAACAAGCGGGAATATCCTCCTTTCAGAAAAACATCAAGCTGAGTCTTCACCGACCGCTTCTCAGGCATTGACACCGGAGTGACAACAGCCATTCTTGTCCCCTCGGGATATGAGGCAGCCATATTCACCACATCCTCAACCGAATGCTTGCGGACTTCAAGGCCTGATACGGGAGAGTACGTCCGGCCCACTTTAGCGAAAAGCAACCGCAGATAATCATATATCTCCGTGGAAGTGCCCACAGTGCTGCGCGGGTTACGTGTGTTGACTTTCTGTTCTATGGCTATGGCAGGAGGAAGCCCCTTTATATAATCACAGTCAGGCTTGGTCATTTTGCCCATGAACTGACGGGCATATGCGCTGAGGCTTTCCACATAGCGGCGCTGGCCTTCGGCATAAAGGGTATCGAAAGCAAGCGATGATTTACCGGATCCTGACAGTCCTGTAACCACCACAAATTTACCACGGGGCACGGACACATCCACATTCTTCAGATTGTTGACCCGAGCTCCTTTTATGATAATGTCGCCTCCACGGGCAGCTGACACAGTATTTTTTATATCAGTATTCGTCATTCTTACAAAATTACAAAAAAACCTGAATCGGCGGAAACCCTTGAAGTCTATTTAATACATGGTTATAATCATTAACTCTTCCTGAGTCATGCAGGAGTCAGCGCTCACCGGGACATAACGAATCGGCCATATGATGCGCATGGGGGCATGGGTGGACGGTGCCGTCAACAATGATATGCCGGTTGGCCATAGCCGCGATATGTGTCATTTCATGCGACACCAGCACTATGGTTGTGTCACGGCGCATTTCGTCCATAAGTTCATAGATGCGTCCTTCCATATGCTTGTCGACATAGCTGAGAGGCTCGGCAAGCACAAGCACCTGCCGAGAATTTCGCGGCGCGCGCCGGGATCAAGACCCGCGGCGGGCTCGTCAAGCACAAGCACCCGCGGACGCGATATGATTGCGCGGCCCAAAAGAGTGCGTTGCATCTGTCCGCCCGACAACGATCCGATAGGCTTACGGGAATGATCTTTCAGCCCCACGGCCTGCAACACATACTCCAGGCGCTCCTTTTTCTGCTCCTCATCAATGTTGCACCCGTAAAGCCCCGACACAATCACCTCGTCCACAGTAAGGGGAAAATGTGAGTCTATACTCGTTTTCTGAGGCAGATAACCTATATCAAGCCGTGCGGTCTCTTCGCCTGTATCCGGACGCCGGTAAATCACCTTTCCGCCATCAGGACGCAGCAGTTTAAGGAGAATGCGCAGCATTGTTGTCTTGCCACCCCCATTCGGCCCTGTTATGGCCATAAAATCGCCCTGCATTATTTTCAGGTCAACATCCGAAATCACGCTACGTCCCTGCCAGCGTTTTGCAACCCCGACAAGTTCCATAACCGCTATTCCGTCCTTCACGTCAACCATATCATTCTACGGCAAGCGCACGGGCCGTATTAACCATTTCCTCGTCCCATCTGTAATTAAGGGGATTGACAGATACCGCTTTCAATCCGGTTTCACTGACTATTGACTGAGCGGCCCGTGAATCCACATCCTGTTGCATGAAAAATATCCGGGCGCCGCTTTCCTTAGCCAAACCCACCCGCTGGCGGAGATCGCCCACCGAACTTTCCTTATGCTCGGCCCCAAGACTTATCTGCTTCAATCCATAATCGCGGGCAAAATAACTGAGCGATGGATGCCACACAACAAAACTCCTTGACGGAGCAGCCTCAACCATTTCACCCACTACATGATCCACCGAATCTACAGTAGCCATAAGCCTACGGAAATTGGCTTCATAATACGGGGCATTGACTGAATCGACACTTACCGCGGCCCGCAGCATATTGGCTGCTATAATCCTGACATTGGCCGGCGAACTCCATATGTGGGGATCCACCTCATCCGGTGACTCATCACCATGCGTGCCGAACACGTACGATACGCCCTTGGAATTATCGAATATCTCAAGATCCGGACAGGCCTGTTTCACCTTATCTATAATAGCATCCTCAAACCCGATATGCCCGATACGGAAATAAGCCACGCTTTTTTCAAGATTGAGCATCTGCGACATGCCGGGTTCATAGCTTTCCGGATCACTCCCCTGCCCGAGCAAACAGCGCACCTCCATGCGGTCGCCCACAATCCGGTCAAGCAGGAATTTCTGCGGAGGAAGGCTCACTGTCACTACCTTGCGCGAATCCGGAGTATGTGACGCAGATCCGCAGGCATGCAACAACAGGCCCGACAATAACACCATCAGCCATAGAAATAGAATATGTATCTTCCTAACTTTCATGGTGGGCCAAAGGAGTGATTTTGAAAACTACCGGACGGGTTCCGTCGTTGCAACAAGCTATAACCGAGTTGTCGACAGGCGCATTACCACAATCGCAGTCCGTGGCCGAATCCAACACACCCGCCACATGCGCTGATATACATTCCCATGCCTTGGGACAAAATCCCTCGGGAGCTTTAAGGTTCCCGTCCGAACATACGGTGAACTGCTGCCCTTCGTGAAAATGCCGGCAAGGTCCCAGTTCCGGATCTTCAAGATAGCGGCTTTGCAGATCGTAAAAACAGTTGCGCCTGATCACAGTCACACGGCACCGGCCTATACCACGAACATGTCCGGATACAGGCAACGCCAACGGAGAACCGTGTCCGCGCAACGCCAGAAAACCGGCGGCCAATGCTGTTATTTTACAGAAATTACGCCGGTTCACTGTTTGTCAACGGATTTCATCATCTCGTCAAATGCAGCGGTGAGACCGTCGGAGTCCTTTCCTCCGGCCTGCGCGAATCCGGGTTGACCTCCACCGCCACCCTTTATTGATTTGGCGGCATTACGTACGGTTACAGAGGCATTCAGTCCGGTTTTAACAAGATCCTCGGTAAACATCACCGTAAGCAACGGTTTGCCTGCAAGATCATGGGTAGCAGCTATATATGCGGTGTGCTCAGGTGACATTTCACGAATCTTGAACGCTATGTTCTTCACTACATCGGGAATACGCGGCCCCGTAAGTGTCACAACCTTTATGCCGTTGATTATGCGGGCTTCGGAAAGCAACTGACGCGACAGATTGGCCACACGTTCATTGAAATATTCCTCAGCCTGTTTTTTAAGCTGTGCATTCTCCTCTATCGATCGTTTCAGCGCGCTTACCACATCGGGAGTGTTGTTGAGCAATGACGCCATGGCCTTAAGAGCATCGCTCATTTCATCCATAGCACATTCCACCCTCTCACCTGTTATAGCCTCTATTCTACGTATGCCGGCAGCGATACTGCTCTCTGATATGATCCGGATCATACCTATATTTCCTGTATTGTCCACATGTGTACCGCCACATAGCTCTATGGAGTCGCCGTAACGGATCACACGCACTTCCTCACCGTATTTCTCTCCGAAAAGCGCCATAGCACCCATTGCCTGAGCTTCGGCAATAGGCACATTGCGGTGTTCGTCGCGCGGAGTGGCAGCTCTTACGGCCGCGTTGGCCAAATGTTCTACCTCACGGATTTCCTCAGGTGTAAGTTTCTGGAAGTGGGAGAAGTCAAAACGCAACACTTCAGGCGACACAAACGATCCCTTCTGCTCCACATGAGTGCCAAGCACCTGACGCAACGCATGATGCAACAGATGTGTAGCCGTATGGTTGGCCGACGTGGCCTTGCGTGCAGCAATATCTATCTCGGCGGTAAACTCAGCTGTCACATCCTCGGGCAGTTCATGGCTGAGATGCACACTCATGCCGTTCTCCCGCTTTGTGTCGTATATGTCAATACTGCTTTCGCCGGAACACAACCGACCGCGGTCGCCTACCTGACCACCCATCTCGGCATAGAAAGGAGAGCGTGAAAGCACTATCTGATAATATTCCTTATTCTTCTGCTTTACTTTGCGGTAACGCAGTATGCGTGTGGCACAAGAAAATGTATCGTAACCCACAAATTCAGGTTCGCCATCGTTCACTGTCACCCAGTCGGTAGCCTCGGTAGCGGCGGCATTGCGGGCGCGTTCTTTCTGCTTTTTCATCTCGGCGTCGAATCCCTCACGATCGAGAGTCATACCGTTCTCCGACAGGATAAGTTCCGTAAGGTCGAGAGGAAAGCCGTAAGTGTCGTAAAGCAAAAACGCCTCATGGCCAGGGAGCACAGATGAACCTTGCTTCTTGGCTGCGGCCATTCCGTCTTCTATCATCTTTATGCCGTTCTCCAGAGTACGCAGAAACGAATCCTCCTCCTCTTTTATAACCCTTATTATCAGTTCGCGCTGGCTTCTCAACTCCGGATAGGCATCACCCATCGACTCGATAAGTGTATCAACGAGTTTATACATAAATGCCTGTCGCGCGCCAAGGAATGTATAGGCATAACGCACAGCCCTGCGGAGTATGCGCCTGATCACATATCCGGCCTTGGCATTGCCGGGGAGTTGCGAATCGGCAATGGAGAAAGCTATGGTGCGCACATGGTCGGCAAGCACACGCATGGCCACATCCACATCATGATCCTCGCCATATTTCTTGCCGCTGAGCTGAGATATTTTATTGATAAGGGGAGTAAACACGTCGGTGTCATAGTTGCTCTGTTTTCCCTGCAATGCCATGCAAAGGCGCTCAAAACCCATTCCGGTATCTATAACCTTTGCTGGAAGGGGATGTAGCGAGCCGTCGGCTTTGCGGTTATACTGCATGAACACAAGGTTCCATATCTCTATCACCTGAGGGTGGTCCTTGTTGACCATATCGGCCCCGCTTACGGCGGCGCGCTCCTGATCGGAACGCAGGTCAATATGAATTTCCGAACATGGTCCGCAGGGTCCCGTATCACCCATTTCCCAGAAATTATCATGCTTGTTGCCGTTGATTATATGATCGGCAGGAAGATGTTCCTCCCAATAACCGGCAGCTTCGTCATCGCGGCCCACCCCTTCGTCGGGAGCGCCTTCAAACACTGTGGCATAAAGGCGTGAGGGGTCAAGACCGAGCACATCCACCAGATATTCCCAGGCCCAGTCTATGGCCTCGCGCTTGAAATAGTCGCCGAACGACCAGTTGCCGAGCATCTCGAACATGGTGTGATGATAAGTGTCCTTTCCCACCTCTTCAAGATCGTTATGCTTTCCGCTTACACGCAGACATTTCTGCGAATCGGCCACACGGGTATATTTGGCCGTTGCGTTGCCAAGTATTATATCCTTGAACTGATTCATGCCCGCATTGGTGAACATGAGTGTAGGGTCATCCTTTATGACCATGGGTGCCGACGGCACTATTTTGTGACCTTTGCTTTCGAAAAAACTTTTGAACGATTCACGAATCTCCTTTGAAGTCAACATTTTCACTGTAAGAATATATCGGGGTTTCTTTTTACTTTCTATCAAGTTGCAAATTTAATGATTTTTCCCGTAAACTCCCCGCTCCCAATCCGCAAACTCACCTCCTATCTCCAACAATTTCATTTAACTCCAATTAAAATGCGTATTAACCGTTGGAATTATGTGTAGCCATAACAAATTTTAGGTTTATTTTAGTATGGGTAAACATTTCCAACGGAGCAAACGGTCTAAATTTGCCACAGTTTAGTATCATCAGCCAACTTGTTTTTATGAGAATTACACTTTGTATAGCGTTATATATTACAACAGCCCTGATTCACGCATCATCCCATACACATTTCAGAGGGTTTGTAACCGACACTTCTGGGAAACGTATTCCGTATGCTACAATCTCCGTTCCCGCCCGCCATGCAGGCAGTCTTGCAGATTCCACCGGCAGGTTTGACTTCAGATTGACCGGCATATCATCCTCCGACACAGTAATGGTCTCCTCAATAGGATACATACCGGTTCACCTGACTGTCACCAATCTCCGTAGCATGGGCGACTCTGCCACAATCAGCCTCCAAGCCAACCCTCATTCACTGCAATCGGTTGAAGTCACTGCTCCAAAAGTAAAGGCAAAGACGTTCGGGCGCACCGGAATGGGAGGTTTTTTTGAAGTACAGGTAGGATCCGGACATCCTGAGGGCACGGGAATAGGTGTGAGATGCAAGGTAGGCAAACGCGCGTGGATAAAATCTGTAAGTATGGGCTGGATACAGCGAGAAAACAGTGTGGAACGAATGCCATTCCGCCTCAATATATACAATAAAAAGAACGGTGAGTGGACCAATGTATCGGAACGTGAGATCATTTTTACTTACCGCAAAGAGGAATTGGACGATAACGGAAGATTCACCTACACTCTGCCAGAACCGCTGATGATCACTGGTGACACTATGGTTGAATTCGAATTTCTCGAACCTTTCCATGGCCGGGTGATAGACATAAAATCCACTGTAATGGCCGGATGCTTCAATTTCCATTCCTTCGGAAAATGGGAGTCCATTCCTACAGCCGGCTCGTTTGCCGTACACGCTTTGGTAGAGAAATAACAAAAGAGCCATAGTTGCAGGATTCAAGGCGGGAATGTATATTTGCATACGTGAAAGACTCCATTGACAAAAAATATTACCGTATAAGCGAAGTGTCCGAACTCCTTGGAGAACCCGCATCCACACTGCGGTTCTGGGAGCGCCATTTTCCACGGCTTAAACCGGAACGGACTGCAACAGGACGGCGGCTCTATACTCCTGCACAGCTTCACCGCCTGCGCATGATCCAATATCTGCTGCGCACACGCGGACTTAAGATCGAAGCCGCATTAGCCGAACTCAGATCAAATCCTACAGGTGTGAGCCGTCATACCGATGCACTGACCCGACTTACCGAAATACGCAACCGGCTCACCGCCCTTATCGACTCAATCAAATAGATACACAAATCCGATGGCTAAAGTCATCCGGCAGTGACAACTACCATTCGTGACGGGACCAGATAACGCCGGCTGAGTTCAGCTATGCGCCGGGCGTCAAGATTTTTCAACGCATCAATCTGTCGTTGGAAATAATCGGCTGGAGTACCCGCCGTGATATGTGATTCATGATAGTCTATAATGGAGAATGGGGAGTCCAATTGCGATGCGAGCACCAATGAAACATAATTACGGAGCCGCTGCAACTCATCCGTGGAAAAATCGCCGGAAGCCATACGATCCAGCTCACGTTCCACTTCCTTAACGACATCATCCACATAATCCGCATCGGCCTGCGTGGTAATGGAAACCGCTCCGGCCTCATGATAACCCAGCAAGGAGGCACTTATGCCATAAGTCATGCCCTTGTCTTCTCTGATATTTGCCATGAGCCGGCTGCCGAAATATCCGCCAAGGCCAATAACGGTGATACGCAATGCCTCATAATCAGGATCGGTCCTCATAATGGCAGGGATCATAATATTTATAGCGCTCTGAACAGCCCCGGAAACGGGAATATGAATCCTGCGTCCTCGATCTGCCGTAATCCGCGGAGGTTCAAGCAACAAACTGTGGCCTGATCCCATAGCATCTACCGCACCCCAGAAATCAGCTATTTCCTGACGCAATCTGTCATCGAAATTGCCTGCAAGGAAAACATGAATATTCTTACCGTTCAACGCCGTTCGGTGGAACTCAGCCGCAGCCTCCGTGGTCAACCGTCGTATATCCTGAGGCGACACCTCACGGGAAAACGGATGACCATGCCCGAAAAAAGCACATTCAGCCCCTTTGGCCGCAACATATGATGGTTTTGTAAGATCAGTGTCCAATGCCTGAGCCATACGCTCACGATACACCTCAAACTCGCCCTCGTCGAACCGGGGCATGAACACCATATCGGAAATCAACGGCAACAGCGGCTTAAGGTTGCGCGTCAATGAGAAAAGTGTAACCGATCTATGGTGGCTGTCAGATTTAGAGGTGATCCATGCGCCGTTATAGTCGAGGCTCTCGGCCACTTCCGCTCCGGTCATACCACCCGCACCCTCGGTAAGCATCTGTGCCGACAGCTTGGCCAATGGTGCCGACGGGGCTTCAGCCTCACCGCCCTGAATTACAACCGACAGACGGCACACGCCGACATTTCCGGATGCAAATGTGTGGAGTGTGATACCGTTAGGCAGCACCGTAACATCCGGTTCAGGCATGGAGCCGAGACAGATATCCCGCACCTCAAGAGGTATTGACCGATCAATCATATGTATACTATTTTTTCAGAGAGACGCTATATATTCCTTTGCTCGCATAAGATCTTCGGGCGTGTCGATACCGATTGTCTCACAGTCAGTAAGCCCGACCCGTATTCTGAAACCTGCCTGAAGCCAGCGCAGCTGTTCCAACGACTCCACGGTTTCAAGCGGTGAACGCGGAAGCGAACTTATCCGTTCCAGCACTTCGCTACGGTAGGCATACATACCCACATGAAGCAGATAATTGAAATGTGACGTCCATTCATCCGGCTCGACACCACGCACATACGGAATTACAGAACGGCTGAAAAGCAATGCATTCATTCGTGAATCAACAGTGACCTTCGGCCGGTTAGGATTGGCTATCACTTCATAAGGAGTGCCGGAAGCCACAGGCCGGGCAAGTGTGGCTATATCTGTTTCAGGTGCATCGAAACATGCCATCAGCGTGCGTATCTGCTCAGGCCGGACAAACGGTTCGTCACCCTGCACATTGATAACCACGTCGCCCACACCGCCAAGCGTTCGCCATGCCTCCATGCAGCGGTCAGTGCCGCTCTGGTGGTCAGGTGAAGTCATGACAGCCGTTCCGCCGAACGCTTCGACAGCTTCGGCAATACGGGTATCGTCAGTGGCCACAGCCACACGGTCAACAGCCTTGGCAGCCTGACGGTAGACCCGTTCTATCACCGTCATGCCGCCTAAATCGGCAAGCGGTTTGCCCGGAAACCGCGAAGACCCGTAACGGGCAGGAATAATAGCTATAAATTCCATTTCCATATAGTGTTTTATTGTTTATCGTTAGATTCAGCGGCCCGTTTACGAACCTTACGGCGTATCCAGGCCGGCAACACTCCGGCCCCTATGAGCAGATACACATAATAACTGAGCACGCGCCAGAACAATGCTATCAGCACCGCCAGTCCTGCTATATGGAGCATGTCGCCATAATATTCCGTGAACAGCCATTCGCTCACGCCGCTTCCGCCGGGAGTAGGCGAAACCATAAGGATAACCCACACAACTACCTGACGGCAGAACACAACAAGCTGGGAAGCATAGGGAGCAAATGCAAAAAACAATGCGTTTACCATCAGAAACCGCGAAATCCATGATACGCAAGTGGCCGCAGAAACCCTTATCCACCACATGGCGTTATTGCTCCGCAGTGAATGGCTTGCCTCCACCATATTCGAGGTAAGGCGGTCGACTCCCCCACTCCAACGACGCAGCCACCGCATACCGAACAGCCACATAAGGAACCTGCGTATGAGATGCGGCTTTACAAGAACTCCAAGCACAAGGAGAAGCGTATATGCCGCAATGCCGGCATATACAAGCCAGAACACACCTTTAAGGCTTGTAAAAAAGGCATGGTCCGAACCGGCAAAGCCGAACAGCTCTCCGGGATCACAGATCAGCATGGCCAACGGAACGGCCGCGACAAAAAATCCCTCATCCAGAATCAGTGTGGTCAGGATAAGAGTCGTGGCACATCCCATGCTTATTCCATACGAATTAAGAAAAAACATGCCAAGAGCACTTCCGCCCACAGCCGAGGGAGTCACAGCCGAGGTAAATTCCCAAAGCATACACACATTGGTGGCATTGCCCCATGTAAGCTTCCGGTCCGTAAGTTCACGGAACCGCCACGTCATGCCAAAGTCGCGGCCTATGCCCGCCAATATAGCCAGAACAAGCCCGAAAGCCACCGATCTGTCCCAACGTATCGACTGCCACACATCAGCGCTGAATTCATCACGGAAAAGCCACCACGCCACAGCTGCTCCTATCAGAACAGGTAGCATGGTTTTCCATAAAAGACTCTTGCGGGAAGTTTCCCGGTTCATTTTCTGTTTTTCGGTGGAATCCATCAGCTATTGAAATTATCACCAAAGGTAAACAATATGGCTCAAACGGACAAATACAACGCGGGGCACCTCACGACAAGGAACCCCGCGTTATGAATATCTCTCAGCCTATAGGATCAGGCTCCGGCAAGAATAGAAGGAGCATTATAAGTGCGGGCTCCAAGCTCCTGATCAAGCATATAGAGGCCCATTCCGTCGTTTCCTATAAGGGTGAACTTGTCGATGAGCTGCTGAGCGGTCTCTTCCTCTTCCACCTGCTCGGAAACAAACCATGTGAGGCTTTCGCGGGTGGCATAATCATGCTCGGATTCGGCAAGTGCGTAAAGATCGTTTATCAAAGCAGTAACTTTACGTTCGTGAGCCAATGTATCCTTGAATGCATCCAGGGGAGTAGCCCAATCAGAAGGAACCTCGGCTATAGGTTTGAGAATTACGCGGCCTCCGCGCTGGTTCACATAATTCATGAAAATCTCGGCATGTGCCTGTTCTTCCTTGAACTGGATCTTGAACCAGTTGGCCACACCGGGCAGTCCCGCATTCTCGAACTTCATGCCCATTGAAAGATAAAGATAAGCCGACCACAACTCAGCGTTAATCTGCTCATTGATGGCAGCTTGCATTTTTTCGCTTAACATCTTGATTTTATTTTAAAGGTTGATTTATTCCGATAATCGGTATAGCGCTTTCGCAGGTGCAAACTTACACAAAGGCCGCGAAAATTCAAAATAAATTTTGATACCTTTGTGTAGCTTTCCCGCACAGATTGCGTCTAAGATGCAAACAATTCACTAAAACAAAAATGGATGAACTGAAAACCACATTTGAAAACATTGTCCAACAAGAGAAGGGCACGATCTACTCAATCTGCCTCATGTTTGCCCCCGACAAAGCCGGAGCCGATGATCTGGCACAGGATACGCTGATAAATCTATGGCTCGGACTTCCGAAATTCCGTAAAGAAAGCTCACTGCACACATGGGTGTACCGCATCACACTGAATACCTGCATCTCTTTCGACCGCAAGAAAAAGAAATCGCCCTTATACAGTCCACTGGAAATCGATTCGAGAATATTGTCGGAGGAAACATGCGAAGGACGTAGCTCCCATTTGCTTCACCGCAGGATCCAGATGCTTGAACCTTTCGACCGCGCCATAGTTCTGCTATGGCTTGAAGATATGCCCTATGAGGAAATCGGGGCTATCATAGGAATAAGCGCCAAAGCTGTCGGAGTGCGTCTGGTGAGGATACGTGAAAAGCTTAAAAAATTGAATATAACCGAATAACTAAAAATAAGATGGAAAATAAATCATATAACACCGACAATCACGAATTAGAACAGATACGGGAAGAGATGAAAGATCTCCGCGAAGCTCTACAGGCCCAGAAAATATTCAGTGACATGTGCATCAGGCAGGCTATGGCAAAAAAATTATCCTGGAATAAAAGGTTTGTAAAAATTGAAGTCTATGCCATTATTCCCCTTCTTTTCCTCTTTATGGTTGGTATGCGTGGAGGATGGGGCATAAGCTGGCCATTCATTATAATCTCTATGATTATGATAGCAACTGATGTTGTATGGGATGTAATAATCAACCGCCTTAAAGAAGATAATTCCGCCACAATGCCCTTGATCGAATTGAAAGAACGGCTGATCAAACAAAAGAAAATGCGCCGCCAGCAGATGGCTATCGAAATACCCCTGCTGATATGCTGGATTATATGGTTGGAGTATGAGATATACTGCAAGGCACTGAGTCATGCCGAGATAAATCCGTGGATTCCGGTAGGCATAACAGTAGCTTTATTCGCAGTAGGCATAACAGTAGCTTTCGCCATCTATAATAAAATGCAAGGAATAGACGAAACTGCAATAGCTGAAATCGATGATCTTAGAAAAACAGAATAAAAACCCTGTCACATAATACAATAAAAGGTGGGCCTGTATAGGCTCACCTTTTATATAAGGTCATATACCTGATATTATTTAACCTTGGCAGCAAGTTCTGCACCGGGTTTGAATTTAACCACTTTGCGGGCTGCTATTTCAATTTTCTGCTTTGTCTGCGGATTGATACCCGTGCGTGCCGGTTTTTCATTTACAGAGAATGTGCCGAAGCCGAGGATAGCCACTTTATCGTTGTTTTCAAGGGCCCCACCTATTGCTTCAATCATGGCATCAAGGGCGGCTTTTGCATCGACCTTGGAAAGGTTTGCTTTTTCAGCGATAGCGCTGATGAGTTCGGTTTTGTTCATAATGCGGTATAATTTGAAAGAGTTGTAATAACTGTTTGCAAATATAGTGTTTATCTCCGGAAAACATACAACAAAGGCAAAAAAATCAGAAAAAAAAGCTAATCGACCGCTAAAATTGGGGATCAGAGTCGGCGATTGGATGTTTTTCGTTAATTTTGCAGTATAAATCAACGGCTGTTTCAGCCTACACAGAATAATCAATGAACGGAATACGCAATTCATTTTGGGGCAACATCCCCCCGGTTACGAAGAACCTCTTAATAATTAATATTATCGTATGGCTGGCCATGCTGATAGTTCCTAATAAATTAGGGTTCGACCTTGAATCGCTCGGAGGTCTGCATTACTGGAGTGCCGGAGAATTTTATCCATGGCAATTTCTGACCTACATGTTCATGCACTCCACCACATCATTCGCACATCTGTTCTTCAACATGTTCACCCTATGGATGTTCGGGCGCACATTGGAGTGGGTGCTCGGATCGTCGCGGTTCCTGTTCTTCTATATAACATGCGGCATAGGCGCCGGTATAATACAGGAATTGGTGTGGATGGTGACATGGCAGCCTGATCTGTTCCATTTCGTGGCGAACAACACAGGGGCCGATATGGAGACTGTGCGGCAAGCCTATGCTGACGGACTGCTTGACAAATGGCAGGAAGTATTCCTTAACAAAGCATATCTCACCATCGGAGCGTCCGGAGCCATTTACGGAATACTCCTTGCATTCGGAATGTTGTTTCCCAACCGTCCGCTTTACCTATTCTTTATCCCTGTGCCTATAAAAGCCAAATGGATAGTGATAGGATATGGAGTCATAGAGCTGCTGCTCGGGCTCGGAGCCAACGACGGTGTGGCACATTTCGCCCATCTCGGAGGCATGATATTCGGATTCCTTATGATATATTACTGGAAAAAGAAGGGTGTGGTTCATGGCGATTTCTATTAAACGTGAAATATATGTAATCGCCGCCATAAACACATTAATATATATGGCATTGAGATTATGTCCTGATACAGGGCCTCAGATTCTTGACAATGTTGCCTTGAATTGCAGCCCGGGATCATGGACTGAGCGGCCGTGGACACTCTTCTCATATATGTGGGTACATATCGACGGCATACATTTAGCTGCAAATATAGTCGGCCTGACCCTCTACGGTAATATAGCCCTCAGATACACCCATCCTGCAATATGTGCCGTAATATTCCTTTTGGGCGGCGTGGCAGGTGGATCAGCTGCTTACAGTATTGGGAACGAGTATATGCTAATAGGTTCATCAGCGGGAGTAACGGCGCTCATGGGGGCGGTTACAGTTGCCCGACCGCGCGTTACTGTAATGCATATTCCGCTGAGTTCAATCACCGCAGCCATAATTATAACAGATATCATTTCCGCCACCCATATCGGATACAATGCCTTAGTGTCGCATATCAGTGGTTTTTGCGCCGGAATAGTTGCCGGGGCAATAGTAGAATGGTTCCGACGTCGTGAAAAAAGCAGAAAGGACAACGCTATGGCCTGGCGCACATTAACCGATAGTTTACAACGATTGGAGCAGAGCGGATTTGAATCCCTGTCGGCCGAACAGCAACATCGAATAATAAACAGCACGGATATAAAATGACAATAAAGCATCTGAAAAAACATTTACCGTCATCGCGCACCCACCGGGCGCTTTTGATAGCCAATATAATAATGGCTATCCTTTACGTGGCAACCGCTTACAGCGGTATGGTTCGGCCCGACACATCCAACTTTATCGGGAAAATAGCCCCTATGATGAACATGGCATTCCCTATACTGATATGGATGCTCATTCCGGTAACAGCCATTAACCTTTATTTTGCCCGCGAACAGGCTCTGATACCCTTCATAGCGGTAGTCATCGCTCTGGGTCCCACTCTGCGGGTGTGTCCGCTCAACGTAATCAGTCCGTCGGAAGAACAGCTCAACGGACCAAATTCATTTAAATTGCTTACATATAATATATGCAGTTACCGCGATTACACAGGCAAACGTTCTATCGACGCCTCCAACCCATCGTTAGCATATATATTGGCTGAGGATGCCGACATAGTGTGTCTTCAGGAGGCCAAAAGCGATCCCTGGGGCCGGGCGCTGGCAGCCAATGTCGATCAATACGACAGTATCAAGGTTCGTTATCCCTACCGTCTTTCGGTAATATCGGGAGCGGCCACAATATTCTGTAAAGAACCAGTGGAGATAGTGCCCACACCCCATATGCCACCCGGAGCCGGCGTTCCGGTGCCTTTTCAGGGTTTCAAAACCACAATTAAAGGTGACTCATTATTAGTGGTCAACTGTCATTTGCAGTCAATAGGGCTAAACAATACCGACAAAGCCTCATTCCAACAAATGACATCAGGCAAGATCAACGGAGAAAAAATAAATGTGCTCAAAAACTCCACGTTCAACAAACTCGCGGCAGCTTTCGCTGTCAGAGCCATACAGACCGATTCACTCATACAGTTTATCAACCGTCACAAAAATATGAATGTGATAGTATGCGGTGATTTCAACGACACCCCAGGTTGCTGGCCGACAAGAGCGCTTGAGAACGCCGGACTGACCGATGCCTATTCCGAATCGGCGTTCGGCATGATACATACATACAACAAAAACCGGCTATATTTCCGCATAGACCACGTGTTCTACCGGGGAAATTTCCGTTCCATCGATATAACCCGCGGCAATCAGAAAAGCAGCGACCACTATCCGCTTTGTGTAACTTTTGAAATCGAAAATAAAACTTCATCCAATCCATCGGAATAAAACAATCTTAACCATAATAATCCAACCCGCATGAAAAAGCATCTATTAATGTGCGCGGCAGCCATAGCAGCCTCAGCACCGTTTACACCTCCAGCCATGTCGCAGACATCAACAGCAGCGGACAATCCGCTCATGAAACCGTTTGACACACCATTCGGCATACCTCCGTATGAAAAAATAAAGCCCGAACACTACGTGCCGGCCATAAAGGCAGCGATAGAAAACCAGCGGGCTGAAATAAAAGCGATCTGCGACAATCCCGAAGCTCCCACATTCGAGAACACCATAATAGCTCTCGATTACTCAGGTGAGGATCTGAACCGCGCCGCAGGTGTATTCTTCGGCCTCTCGGAGGCACTGAACACACCGGAAATGGAAAAAGTAGCCGATGTGGTAATGCCGCTTTACAGCAAATTCAATGACGAGATAATGCTCAACGACAAACTGTTTGCCCGCATAAAAACAGTTTACGACAATCTCTCGTCGCTCAATCTGCCCACTCCCGAACGCCGCCTGGTGGAGAAATACTACAAGGATTTCTCACTCAACGGCGCCCTTCTTCAGGGAGCCGACAAAGAAGCCTTGAAAAAAGTAAACAACGACCTTACCGAAATTTATATAAAATTCAACCGCAACCTTCTTAACGCCACCAATGCGTTCGGAATTGTTGTCGAGGATGCTTCGCGCCTGTCGGGACTGCCCGAAGGCAGCATAGCCGTTGCGGCCGAAGAAGCTGCCAAGCGCGGAATGGAAGGCAAATGGGTGTTCACACTACATGCCCCGAGCCGCCTTCCGGTTCTCCAGTATGCCGACGACCGCGACCTTCGCCGTGAGATGTGGGAAGGCTATACTTCCCTCGCATCATCGGGAGAATATAACAACTACCCTGTGATAAAAGAGATTCTCAAAAAGCGTGCTGAGAAAGCCAGATTGCTCGGTTTCAAGGATTTCGCATCCTATCGCACGGCCCCATACATGGCCAAGACTCCAGAAGCCGCCGAAAATCTCCTTATGCAGATATGGACTCCGGCTGTGGCCAAGGTAAAGGAAGAAGTAGCCGATATGCAGGCCATAGTGAAAGAGGAAGGACATGACTTCAAAATAGCCCCGTGGGATTACTATTATTATGCCGACAAGGACCGCCGCCGCAAGTTCAACCTCGATGAAAACGAAGTACGGCAATATTTCGCTGTGGATAGCGTGCGCAAAGGCATTTTCAATCTTGCCGAGAAACTTTATGGAATTACATTCACAGAGCTTCCCGACGCTCCCAAATATCATCCTGAAGTAACTGTATATGAGGTAAAAGACGCGGCAGGAGAACATGTAGCCATATTCATGACCGATTATTTCCCGCGTGCCTCCAAACGTCAGGGAGCCTGGATGGACGCTGTTGTAGGCGGATGCATCAAGCCTGACGGCACGTCCATACGTCCTATAGTCTACAATGTCGGTAACTTCTCACTTCCCACCGCCACTACACCTTCGCTGCTCACACTTGACGAGATCGAAACCACCTTCCATGAATTCGGCCACGGATTGCATGGCATGCTTTCCAGAGCCAAATATCCCTCCCAGATGGGCACAAATGTTGACCGCGACTTCGTGGAACTTCCCTCACAGATCAATGAACACTGGGCATTGGAGCCTGAATTGGTGAAAACCTATGCCAAGCACTGGAAAACAGGAGAAACAATACCCGACTCCCTCATAGCCAAACTTCATGCAGCCGCAACCCACAACCAGGGCTTCATGACCGCAGAGCTTTCAGGTGCGGCACTCCTCGACTTAGCCTGGGGCCACCTCAACCCTGAAGCAGAAGATATCGACGTGGCCGGATTCGAAAATGAAGTGGCACGTAAATTAGGAATGCCCGAAGAACTCACATTCCGCTACCGCAGCCCGTATTTCAAACATGTGTTCGGTGACGACCATTATGCCTCAGGCTATTATACCTACCTGTGGGCCGCTGTACTCGACACTGACGGTTTCGAACTGTTCCGTGAAAAAGGTGTGTTTGACCCCGCTACGGCGGCATCATATCTTCACAACATACTTGAGGCCGGAGGTACCGAGGACCCCATGGTACTCTTTGAACGATTCCGCGGCCACCGTCCGGATGCGTCAGCTCTTCTGCGCAGCCGGGGGCTCAGCAAATAACTCAAAGGCTAATATATCACTTACATCTGAAGATGAAATTTAAAATCCGACTCATTCTCACAGCCACGGCAATTACTGCCGTGGCTGTCGGGAGCCGGGCTTCTGACGGCAAAATAACCACAGTCCTCACCAACGGACGCACCGTCAGTGTAACAGCCCTGTCACCCGACATAATCAAAGTGGAAAACATTCCCGCAGGGGCAGTCGCCCCAACCTCCGCATCAGTCATAATGAAAGCTCAGCCTTTCAAAGGTTCTGTAAACCGCACCGGTGCGGTCGAAGTCCTTACCACTGACAACGGAGTGACAGCCACACTCAATTCCTCTACCGGCGCCGTGACAATTTCTTCCGGCGGCAACCGTGCGATAGCTGACAACGGCGAACGCACAGTAGCCGGCGGCGAACAGATCCTGCGGCTTTCCACCATGGGATCAGGATCATTCTATGGGGCGGGCGAACGAGGTTATTCCTATAATCTCGCAGGCGACACACTTGTGATGTACAACAAACAGAACTATGGTTATACTGCCGGAGAATCCCGGATCAAACAGATGAACATAACCATGCCGCTGTTCATATCATCCAATGGCTATGCGGTATTGTTCGACGACTACGCCGCAGCCCGTATGATAATGAACAATCCCATAGAATATATAACCGAATCCACCGAACCGGTAGCATATTATTTCATCAACGGTGCCGGATCTCTTTCCGAAGCTGTGAAACAGTACACAGCCCTGACCGGCCGTCAGGATCTGCCACCGTTCTGGAGCCTCGGATATATCACATCAAAGTACGGCTACAAGACCGAAGCCGAGACCCGTGGTGTGATCGACACTCTGAAAACCAACGGCTATCCTGTCGACGGAATAGTCCTCGACCTCTACTGGTATGGCAAAGAACAGGACATGGGACGCCTTGCATGGGATCCTGACCAATGGCCCTCACACAAGCAGATGCTCTCTGACCTGAAAGAAAAAGGAGTGAATCTGATAGCAATCTCCCAGCCCTATGTGCTCCGCAACGGACGCGGTATCGACAACTACAATATGGGCGTGGCCGAAGGCCTGTTTGTAAAAGATTCAACCGACTCGCTCGGCGCTCCCCAGGAAGTGAAGATATGGGTAGGCGAAGGCGGAATGTGGGATGTGTCGAATCCTGCCACCCGGAAATGGCTCCGTAACCGCTATAAGGAGCTTACACTCGACGGTGTAGGTGGCTGGTGGGGCGACCTCGGCGAACCGGAGGTGCATCCCGAGACCGGTATACACCACAATGGTAAAATGGCCCGGGCATACCACAACCAATACGGCAATGACTGGTCCTCGATAATATATGATCTGTTCAAAGAGGAATTTCCGGACACGAGGCTTATGACGATGATGCGCGGCGGAACAGCCGGATTACAGCGTTACAGTGTGTATCCCTGGTCAACTGATGTGTCACGCTCATGGGGAGGATTCGCCCCTCAGGTAGTCATAATGCTTAATTCCGGCCTCAGCGGCATGGGATATATGAGTCATGACGTGGGAGGCTTTGCTATCGATGAAAAACGTCCGGTAGATCCGGAACTTTATGTACGCTGGCTTCAGCTGGGAACCTTCTCCCCGATACTCCGCACGCATGCCCAGCAGGTGGCCGAACCCTACCGCTATATGGAACATCAGGACATAATACTGCCTCTTATCCGCGAACGCTATCAGTGGCTGCCTTACAACTATACGCTTGCTTATGAGAATGCAGCCTACGGACAGCCGCTCGTGCGTCCTATGGGTTATTATCAGGCCGACGGATCAAAATTCGACAATATCACCGACCAGTATCTCTGGGGACGTGATGTCATGATAGCTCCTGTAATGAAACAGGGGGCTACCCAACGCTCCATAGTATTCCCCGAAGGAGTATGGGTGGATATGCTGAACCCGGCATTCTCGGCAACCGGAGGCGACACCATTACATACAATGCGCCTCTCAACGTTCTGCCGCGTTTCGTGCGTGCCGGAGGAATTATCCCGATGGCTGACTACACCATGGAGAATACCCGGAATTATGATCCGTCACGCTATACAATAAATGTATATGCAAAGGAGGGACAAAACGGTTCTTTCACCATGTTTGAGGATGACCGTCAGTCAACCCGTTCGTTAGCTGAAAATAATTACAGCCTGATAACCTTTGCCGACACATTCAATGACGGCACACTGAACATCAGCGCAGTAAATTCAGGCTCATGGAAAGGTGCGCCGGCAGTAAAAGAACTTACTGTGAAAGTGCATGGAATAAACCAAGCTCCGAAAACACTTAAAATAAACGGAAAGAAAGCCTCCCGCAAGCTGTGGAGTTTCGATAAGCGCACATCGACGCTTAGCATCAACACTCCCTGGGAGATAACATCACCTCTGAATATCGACGCTACATTCTGACATCGCAAAAAGCTATCCTGATATAAATTATTCGCCCCGATGACCAACTGTCAATGGTTCACCGGGGCGAATAATTTCACTTTATAATGTCAATTAACCTTCCGGATCCGCATTCCGCATGATCCGCATAAAAATTCCAGCTCGAAACGGTCACGGCCATGAGACAATGAAAGCGGTTCAGGTACTTTACGTCCTTCAGGCTTGCGAAGACATATTCCCAACTCCCGTCTTATACAATAACGTGTAGTCATAACCACAGGGGCATGCTCCGCTTTCCCGCCTGCCTCTATAGCCATATTCTCAACAATTGCCCCATGTGACTCATAAACATTGCGGGCAATAGTATTGGCTACATTTTCATGACGGTCGACGACCGGTTTATAAACTTCAGCCGACAGGTTCTCCGGACGCCGCAGATCATAACAGTAAACCATACGTGAAGCTCGGTCCAGAGACTCGATAAGCGCACGCCGCAACCGGGCAAGAAGTGAGGCAGGTAAAAACCTATCGCCCACATCCGATTTAAAATGACACAACCGGTAACTCGTGGCGCCAAGTTTAGCCATTTCCATCTGCTGGCGCAGCCCCTGGGGAGTTTTAGCCGGATCAGGCAGATATTCTTCTGTAACCGAAACTTTTACTCCCCGTGTATCGGCAGCATCAGCCACGATAAGGCCGGCAGCTTTACGCAAACATATATCTACCTCCACAAACCTTGAAGCTGACGGTGCGGCAAGCATATCGTCAAAAGCCTTGTCACGGTTGCGGTTTAATTTCATGCCGGGTTTTATACCTTCAATATCCAAAGCCGACATTATCCGCATGCCATCCACCCGGTTAACACGGAATCCTTTAAGCTCACCGCCGGGGAGAGTATAGGTAAGGCCGTCGCCGTTGGCAAGAGTCACCGCCGCATCTACATCCACCACACGCCTGTTTATCACCTTTTTAACAGTTCCAACATACGTACCTTTAGACTTGGGAGTATGTATGGAAGCCATTCGGAAATCCGGCGCCGGAGTCCCGTCAAGAAAATACTCAGTGCATCCGCGGCTGAAACTTTTATCGGGCATAGGGGTAAAAGTCAGTTCCGTTTTACCCGCAGAACGCCGCACCAATCCTTTGTTTTCCGCCACTATATCTCGCAGCAGGGAGTCATAATAAGCCACTATATTCTTCACATAGCCCACATCTTTCAACCGGCCTTCAATTTTGAAAGATGTCACACCGGCGCTGATCATATCCCTCAACCGTGCCGACCGGTTCATGTCGCGCAATGACAGCAGATGGCGGCCGAGTGCGACATCTTTTCCCTTGCCGTCTTTAAGATCGTATGGCAACCGGCACATCTGACTGCATTCGCCGCGGTTGGCGCTGCGGCCGGTAGAAATAAAGCTCGCCTGACAGTCGCCACTGTAACTTACACACAATGCTCCGTGCACAAATGCTTCCAGAAGCACCGAGACAGCATCCCTCACCGCCTTGATCTCAGCCAATGACATTTCACGCGGAAGAACCAGCTGTGAGAAACCAAGATTTTCAAGGAACTTAGCTTTAGAAGCCGAACGGATGTCACACTGAGTGCTGGCATGCAAAGCGATCGGAGGAATATCAAGACGCAACACTGACATATCCTGAACAATCAAAGCGTCCACTCCTATACGATAAAGCTGACGTATATGGCATTCTACTTCGGCAAGTTCATGCTCATATATAAGTGTGTTGAGTGTGACATACACACGTGCATTAAAACTATGTGCGATATCCACCACTCTCGCCACATCATTCAATGAATTTGATGCAGCGGCTCTGGCACCGTGGCTTTGCGACCCCATATAAACAGCATCGGCGCCATGCCTTATCGCCTCTATAGCGATATCAGCATTACGCGCCGGTGCAAGAAGTTCAATTTCCGTCATCAGTCAACCTGAATTACGAGATAGTTGGAGAGGCTCCAGAATTTTTCAGGGTTGGTGATGTTAAGCACTTTCATGCCGTTTACGTCGGTTATAGTATAGCTGCCTGCGGGCTGGTTGGTAAGCACTTTCGCTTTCTTTGAGTTCAAAGGAATGGAAGTAAGCGAACGTTTGTCGGCAGTAGTGAAATAGCTCTGGTCAAAATCACCCTTCATGAGTTTGGTCTTACGAAGGAAACCTGTCTCAATGATTTTGTTCTTTTTAAGCTCACCCTTCGATCCGATAGCGTAATAGCAGGTGTTGAGTTCACGTGAGAGCGCCACTGATTCTTCCTGTGCTATCTCGCGCTCACGTTTTTCGGTGGCAACCGAAGTGTTGAGTGAGTCAACCGCGGTGTTGAGGGTGCTTACAGTCTCGCCGAGTTCCTTTATCTGGATGTTGGCCGAAGCAAGTTTGTCGCGGAGATCAACAAGTTCCTGCTCCTGAGTGGCGAGCTGCTGCTTGAGCGAAGCGATGGTTTTGAGAAGTTTGGAATTCTCAGCACCGGAACTTGCAAGTTTCTTTTCAAGTTCATCAAGACGCTGACGACGCTGTTCAAGGGCCTGCTTGATTGCCACCATATCATTCTTTATCTGTTCTTTCTGCGATGCTGACTCACCGTTCAGTGAACCGGGAGTGGATATGATATTTTCAAGCTGCTTGATCTGATTCATGCCGTCGGTAAGATCATTGACAAGAGAGAGCAAGGTGTCCTGAGTGGCAACAAGCTCATCTACATTTCCCTCAAGCTCAGCATTGCGTTTCTTCAGATCATCATTACATGACGAAGCTGCGAAAATCATCAGGGCAATACCTGCCAGTGCATAAAGTTTTCTCATAATGTCATAAATAGTTAAAAGTGATTATTCTGTTTCTGTAGTCTTAAATTTATTACGATGAACTTTTGACTCTTTCCCATGGTCCGAGCCACTTAACACAATAACAATCTCCCCCCGGGGAGTGTTCACCGAAAAATAAGAAATCAATTCTTGAATCGTTCCCCTTACGGTAGTTTCATGAAGTTTGGATATCTCACGCGACACCGATGCGGCCCGTGTCGCTCCGCATGCCTCGGCAAGCTCCTCAAGAGTCTTCACAAGCCGCAAAGGCGATTCATAAATGATGATCGTGTAAGGTAACGCCGCTATTTCGCGTATACGTGTGGAGCGCCCCTTTTTAGGAGGTAGGAAACCTTCAAAACAAAATCTGTCGCAGGGAAGGCCGGAATTGACTAATGCCGGAACAAATGCGGTAGGGCCTGGCAAGGTCTCCACCTCTATGCCCCGTCTACGGCATTCACGTGAAAGTAGGAAACCGGGATCCGATATGCCCGGTGTGCCGGCATCAGTTACCACAGCCAGTTGCTCTCCGCCTTCAAGCCTGCGCATAAAAGGCTCCAGAGCTTCGTGTTCATTGAACTTGTGATAGCTCACCATAGGGGTGTCTATACCAAAATGACGCATCACCACTCCGCTGGTGCGTGTATCCTCGGCAAGAATCAGATCCACTGACCTGAGCGTATCCACAGCCCTCGGCGACATATCTCCGAGATTTCCAACCGGGGTAGGCACCATATATAATTTCCCTTCACCCATAGTTCTGTTATCTGTCGCCAAAATATTGCTGGATCACCTGCATGAAATCCTTCACTTCCTCAATTTCGGCATTCCACTCAAGATCATTATAGAAATAATCCTCAGCCTCGGCCATGGAATGCATTGCTCTCACCGTATTAAGAGCATCCACAAACTCCATCTCGCTGTTGCCGAACAGTTCGCGGCGGAAGCGGAATTTGTCGTTAAGCGTAAACAATTTACGAATATCGGTTTCCGAATGCCTATTGACTTTGTGAGGTTCTTGTTCCGGCTCTTTAGTTTCAACCACTACCTCCTCGCAATGTTGCGGCACGGGTTCCACAGGAATATCCAAACCGGCATCTTCCGACAGTTCAAATTCCTCGGCCTGTCCCACAGCCTCGTTATCTTTAACACGTTCATCCTCACAGCAAGTACATTCCTCATCCGCAGCCTCCTGAGTTATCGCTCCCGACATCATTATGTCGGCACACGGTTCTTCGGGCATATAGTCACAATCCTGATCAAATATCTCGGATAAACCGGGAATAGCAGGAATAGATGCCATGTAGCGTTCCAGTTCAGCTTTTTCACGGGCGGCAGCAGAATCTTTTGTCTCCACACTATGGACATCGGGCACTTCCTCGCCGAGGCGCGACGCCACTATACGGTCAATTCCGTCATTCAGCAGTCTTGTCTTTTCACGAAGCAATACATATATCTCTTCGGGAGCCATATCACCACGTGTGACAAGAAGCGATATAAGTCCCTCTATCTCAAGGCTGAGATTAAACATTCCGTCCAATCCCGCCGATGATACATCGCATATTTCTGAATCCATATTATAATTTTGCTATAATGTGTATTTAATTACATTATTGACCGAAAGCCACCCAATCTATGTCAAACGTGCTCAGAAGCATATCGGAAATCTCCCTGCGGAGTTTATCACGCCCTACCGAGAAATTGTTGACCATGATCACCACTACATGTGTAGGCTTATCGTTGTCATCAAGTTTGTAACCGGCAAAGCACTGCACACCACGCATGCTTCCGGTTTTCATGGCTATACGGCCCTCCAAAGGCGTGCCTTTGAGAAAACGACGCATGGTGCCTTCCATTCCGGCCCTTGGAAACAATGATGTGTATTCATCGCGCATATCACTGCAAGCCATCCATTTAAGCAATTCAGCCATGAATTTAGGCGTCATACGGTCCATGCGCGAGAGGCCGCTACCATCCTTTACGGTAACTCCATCCGTGTCAAGGCCCCGTCCGCGCCACATTTCCAGTTCACGCCGCGCGGCGTCATCACGGGTGCGCCCCGGCAATGTTGACCTGAGCATTCCCTCCGCCATCATATTGTCGCTACGGAACATGAGGCTACGCAGCACATCCATAACACGTGGAGAATGATGTACATACAGATCACGTGTCCCTTTCTTTATACCGGAAGCATCATCGCTTATCTTAATTCCTGCCGAGCGGATGCGGTCAAGCACCTCGGCCCTCATAGCCGACCCTGGAGCCGGATTAGTGTATTTGGACGCGAATCCTTTCGACGGGATACGTCCGGTAATTTCATAAACTTTCGTATCACGTTTGCGCGACACTTTAAGACGCTCCTTAGAGGGATTGACATTTATTTTAAGGGCCGGAGTAACCGGCACCGTTTCTTTCGACGGGAGTTTCAGCACCACATGGTTGTCACGGAAATTCGACGCATACAGGCCGGCTCCATAAAGAGCCGTTATGTCCTCGTCAAGCCATCCCTGCGGGGTTGACTCATCTTTAAATCCTTTCTCGTCAATAACCACACTCCCTTTGATCTCAGTAACATGAAGCCCTTTCAGATGCTTGACCACACTGTCGGCGAATCCGAGTTTTGACGGAAAATGCCGCGACTCCACCGTGGGATCCCCGATAGTGGAGATTACAATATCACCCTCTATAACCCCATTACGAATGGCACCTGTAGTAGTGACCGGAGTCCGGAACGTTCCTTCGGGATCAAAGATCGAGAGGGCTGTGGCCGAGGTCAACGCTTTCATTATACTTGCCGGGATCATGGATTTCTCGGAGTTGGACTTCACGATGACATTACCGTCGGAGAGATCCTCAATGTATAATCCCACCACAGCATCGCTGCCTCCATAAATGGATACAGGCGGTGTCCCCTGCCCTTCAGCTATCGGTAGAACACTGAAAAACAAGAAAATAGCAAGCAAAAATCTCAAATATTTATTTACGGATAAAATCACTGCAATTAAATTAACATACGAAATTACAAATTTTCCAAGGATAATAGTCCGCGATTAAATAAAAATGTGTAATTTCGCACAGTTTTAACAAATGTGTGCAACCTGTATGGTGACAAAAACACGTGACAGATTAATTGAAGTGGCCCGCCAGCTCTTTGCCCATAAAGGCATAGAGAACACCACAATGAACGATATAGCGTCAGCCTCGGAAAAAGGACGGCGCACAATCTACACTTACTTTAAGAACAAACGGGAGATCTACAACGCCGTAGTGGAACGCGAAAGCGAAAACCTTGTGAAACGTCTGCGCGAAATAGCTGCATTGGAAATAGCTCCTGCTGAAAAATTAGAGCATTATCTCAAAGCACGCTTCGAGCTGATAATCAATTCATTCCAGAAACGCGACACTATCCTGTCACTTTTCGGACGCGATTACAGGCGGATGGAGCGTATGCGTAAAATGGCATTGGAAAAAGAACATGCCATACTCAACGACATACTGACAAAAGGAATAAAAAGCGGGGATTTCGACCCGGTTCAGGCCCGTAGATTGGTATCGGTGGAGCGTATGACTTTCCAGGGGGTGGATTTCTCGTATATACGCGACAATTTTTCCGACATGGATTCATCACCGGCCGAAATACGCGACAACATAATCGCTTTCATAATGCAGGCGGTAGTGACGAAACATTAACCGAGATTTTTTCCAAATACCCATAATTATCCATAATCAACTATAACTATCCATGTATATAAACGCAACAGGCTTTTACATCCCGTCCGAACGTGTGCCCAACTCCTACTTCGAATCTATCAACGGGCTGTCGGACGAATGGATAACCAAACGCACAGGTATAAAAACACGCTCAAAAGCCGCAGCAGGTGAAGATCAGATCAGCATGGGAATAGAGGCGGTAGAGAATGCCTTGAACTCCCTGCCCTACGACATAAACGAAGTGGATCTCATTGTCGCGGCCGCTTATTCTCCTGTAGATACGGTGGCCACATTGGCCCATGAAGCACAGCGTAAATTTGGAATAACTGATGCCAAGGCTGTGGCCGTGACCTCCGCATGTTCATCACTTATCAACGGCATGGAGGTGGTGGAAGGATACTTTGCCATGGGGAAAGCCAGCAAGGCGCTGCTCATCAGCTCGGAACACAACACATATTATGCCAACGAATCGGATCCCAAATGCGGACATCTGTGGGGCGACGGTGCCGTGGCATTCTTCATCTCCAAGGAACAGGCCAACGAAAACGAGCCACGCATATCACATATATACACCCGGGCACTCGGCCATATAGGAAAAGGACCTGAAGGGGTCAAATTACGTCCACGCGAATCAGGCATAACCATGCCTGACGGACGCGATGTGTTCCTGCATGCCTGCAAATATATGATCGAGGCATTGGATAAAACCACAGCACCTCTAAACCGGACTCCGTCGGAACTCGACTATATAATATGCCATCAGGCCAATGCCCGCATAGTAGCCCAGGTGGCACGGCAACTCGGTCTGAGCGATGATCATTTCATCAACAACATAGCAGAGTTAGGCAACACCGGATCAGCATCAGCCGGAATAGTGTTCGCACAGAACCGCGACAAATTCAAAAAAGGCGAAAACGTGGGACTGACAGTTTTCGGCGGAGGATATTCATGCGGTGCATGTGTGATAGAAATATAAAATTCGCTATATTTGCAACCTGAAAAATCCACATCACAAGGATTTCTGAATCATTCTCATATATAAAGCAATGAAACTACTTGAAGGAAAAACAGCGCTCATAACCGGAGCCGCACGCGGCATAGGAAAAGCATTGGCGCTCAGATTTGCCCGCGAAGGCGCAAACATCGCATTCACCGATCTGGTAATTGATGAAAACGGCAAAGCCACCGAAAATGAAATAGCCGCTCTCGGCGTGAAAGTCAAAGGTTATGCATCCAACGCCGCCGACTTCGCACAGACCAAAGAAGTGGTAAACGAAGTTCACAAGGACTTCGGCTCCATCGATATACTCGTAAACAATGCCGGAATAACGAAGGACGGCCTGATGATGCGCATGACTGAGGCACAGTGGGATGCTGTGATAGCAGTGAACCTGAAAAGCGCGTTCAATTTCATCAACGCCGTGCTTCCCATAATGCTGCGTCAGCGTTCGGGAAGCATAATCAACATGGCGTCGGTGGTAGGCGTGCATGGCAATGCAGGTCAGGCCAACTATGCCGCCTCAAAGGCCGGACTCATAGCTTTGGCCAAGAGCATAGCACAGGAAGTGGGATCACGCGGTATACGCGCCAATGCCATTGCCCCGGGATTCATCGAAACTGCCATGACCGCAGCTCTGCCCGACGATGTACGTGCCGAATGGACCAAGAAAATACCTCTGCGTCGCGGAGGCAAGCCCGAAGACATTGCCGATGTGGCAACATTCCTTGCCAGCGACATGTCAAGCTATGTTACAGGACAAGTAATACAGGTAGACGGCGGAATGAACATGTAATCCACCTCTCATTTATAATTGGCACAGGCAGTTCCGCCCATAATATCCGGAACTGCCTGTGTCAATTTTATAAAAAGTATTTGCACACTACGAATTTATGCCGTACATTTGCTTTAATCTATATCCTAATATATTGCGACAATGGAATTCGACGAAGACAAAGCTATCGCTTTTATAAAAAATCGCCTTGCCGAGGCAGCATGCAAGGATTATGACTATGACGATATACTTAACGTAATCGACATTATCTGGGACTACTACGATGAAGCCGGTCTCACCGCATTCGATATCAACGATGATGACACTGATGAGGCGGACGATATAGCCACCATAACAGCGCATGTCAAAAAAATGCTTGCCAAGGACAGCGGCAACCTTATCGACCCTGATGATGTTGATGAAATAGTAACCGCAGAAATAGAATATGAAAATTCGCTTATTTAAAATCTGCATCCTGATTCTGACTGCATCAATCCTCACCCCCTGTGCCAACGGGGCACAGGATGCTTTCGAAGATCCATATGCCGGCTATGACGAGGCGGCCGCATTGGACATGGATCTTGAGGAAAATCTTGCCACTCCGAAAGTAGGCAAGAACGAGCATAAGGCCATAGTAAAATATGTGGGGGCACAGGCGGACCGCCTGAAGAACGACTACATAGTGGAACTGATGCGTAACGGTGAGGTAATGGTGGTGACAGTGCCTACGGACAAACTGTTTTTCCCAAACGACACATTGCTTATGCCCGAAGGCCCGAAGGTGCTTAAACCGCTGCTACGGTTACTCAGCGACCCCGAAATGTACAAATTAGTGTTTTCCGTGCATACCGACGACACCGGCTCGCCCGAATATATCTCTGAGCTTGCTTCAGCACGCAGCCAGACAATCTATTCATGGCTGATCGATGATCAGAAAATCGATGAGCGTCAGTTCATTATCAACTATGATATGGGCGAAATAGCGCCGTTGGTGCCTAATGACACAAGAGCAAACCGAAGCCGCAACCGCAGAATAGAATTTTTCTTTGTGCCGGGGCCGAAAATGATAACACTGGCCCACAACAGAAAACTCAAGCCCTGAACCGCATCCGTGCTTATTCACAATAAGCCCGACATTGGCATATCGTTATTTTTTTGTAATTTTGCACATCAATAAAACAAACTACCGATATAACAGCAATGGCAACAGAACTCAAAGACCTCACCAAAAGGAGTGTGGACTATTCACGATGGTATAACGAACTTGTGGTCAAGGCAGATCTCGCCGAACAGTCGGCTGTAAGAGGCTGCATGGTGATCAAACCCTACGGTTATGCAATATGGGAAAAAATGCAACATGTGCTTGACAGCATGTTCAAAGAAACCGGTGTTCAGAATGCCTATTTTCCGCTGTTAATACCTAAATCCTATCTTTGCCGCGAAGCCGAGCATGTGGAAGGGTTTGCCAAGGAATGCGCCGTGGTGACCCATTACCGGTTGAAAAACGACCCCAACGGCAACGGAGTGGTAGTGGATCCCGATGCACGCCTGGAGGAGGAACTCATAGTGCGACCCACATCAGAGACAATAATATGGGGCACATACAAGAACTGGATCCACAGCTACCGTGATCTGCCCATTCTCTGCAACCAATGGGCAAATGTGATGCGTTGGGAAATGCGTACACGCATGTTCCTGCGCACAGCCGAATTCCTTTGGCAGGAAGGCCACACCGCCCATGCCACCGCAGAGGAAGCCGAGGCCCGCACCAAGCAGATGATAAACGTTTATGCCGACTTCGCCGAAAAATATATGGCTGTGCCTGTGATAAAAGGTGTCAAATCAGCCAACGAGCGGTTCGCCGGAGCTATCGACACCTACACCATCGAGGCTATGATGCAGGATGGCAAAGCACTGCAAAGCGGCACATCACACTTCTTGGGACAGAACTTCGCCAAAGCTTTCGACGTGACATTTGTAAATAAGGAGAATAAACCCGAATATGTATGGGCTTCATCATGGGGTGTATCAACCCGCCTTATGGGCGCGCTGATAATGACCCACAGCGATGACAACGGACTGGTTCTCCCCCCGCATCTCGCCCCCATACAAGTGGTGATAATACCTGTTTACAAAAAACCTGAACAGCTTGACCGGATCAACAGCGTGGTGGAACCCATTGCAGCGAAACTAAGATCAATGGGTATCAGTGTCAAATACGACAATGCCGAAAACAAACGTCCGGGATTCAAATTTGCCGACTATGAACTTAAAGGTGTGCCTGTGAGGTTAGTGCTCGGCGAGCGTGACATAGACAACGGCACAGTAGAAGTAATGCGCCGCGACACATTGGAAAAGAGCGCGGCACCGCTCGACGGAATAGAGAACCACGTGGCCGCTCTTCTTGAAGAGATCCAGCAGAACATCTACACCAAAGCGCTCAATCTCCGGGAGTCAATGACACGTACAGTCGAGACATACGACGAATTCAAAGAAGAGATAGAGAAAGGCGGTTTCATCCTGGCCCATTGGGACGGCACTCCCGAGACGGAGGACAAGATCAAAGAGGAAACCAAAGCCACTATCCGCTGTATTCCTCTTGACGGTGACACCACGCCGGGCAAATGTATGGTAACAGGCAAGCCCTCGGCACGCCGGGTACTTTTCGCCCGCAATTACTAAGCCCGCAACTCCAAGGACGACAACATGTCCCCGCATAGGATAGCCATAGTGATGCCCTGCTACAACGAGGAGGAAGCTCTTCCCCACTCGTTGCCGGTGCTGCTTGCCCCTCACCGTTTCTGCGGCCGCGTTCTGCCGAAATCGCGGCGGTCTGTGTCGTTTCTCATTTTGGGCACTGGCGGCCTGTGTGGTCG
>URII01000012.1 GCA_900547825.1 uncultured Porphyromonadaceae bacterium | reverse complement strand
TGTTTTGAGGGAATTTAAGCAATTACTTAATTTATACTGAATTTTATTTGGAGATGTGAATTTGGTGGGTTATATTTGCGAATTACTCTTTGTAACTATAACCGATCTAATTATGAAGAAACATCTACTCACAGCATTTCTTGCAGCGGTTATTTCAGCTCCGTGGGCCTGCGGACTGAATTACCTTAACCTTGAGACGATGAAAGTGGAGTCGGGTAGCCTTGTGCCGGCACCCGTGCGCACAGTGAAAAATGCTACAGTTGACGGCGAGGAGGGCGTCATCAAAGTTTTGGATTCGAAGCAGATTATTGTTAAATAAAATAAGTGTAGTTATGAAAATGAAATATAGAATTTTAGCATTGTCAATGCTGTGCAGTGGACTGCGACAACTTTAAATGCCGAGGATATCTACCCGGAAGCCTACAAACAGACTGAATTTGTTGTAGATAATGTGAGATATCTATGGAAAGGTTATTTTGACAAGGTAAAGGTAACAGGCATAGATATAGCTGACGGATGCCGTACAATAACAATACCTGACAGTGTACCGGTACGTATAAGTGTTATGGGCCTTATATCCCAAAAGGTTAGAAAAATGAAAGTCAACGAGATAGAAAGTATGGCTTTTGATGGTGTGAACCTTGAAACTCTTGTACTCCCGGAAGGAATCAAAGATCTGCCGCCACTTACATTCGGAAAGGAGTGTCGTATCCGGCATCTTGAGCTTCCGAGGGGGCTTGAGGTAATCCATACGGAAGCGTTAAAATGTGTAAGGGATTTGGACTCACTGATAATTCCAGAGGGGGTACGGGCGATCAAACCGGAGGCTATAGGTATGTATGGGGTTAACCAAGCACGGTATCTGGAACTACCCTCGACGCTTACCGAAATAGGTGACAATGGTATATGTAATTTCTCCAACTTGGAGACATTAAGAATTGCGGCAAAGACTCCTCCTGCGGCTACTGTACAGAGTTTCGGACATCAAAGTTTCTGTGCATTCGGTAACGGACATATACGTGCGGGTGGAGATTTGAAACCTGATGTATTGGAGGTACCTGAGGGGTGTGCTGCGGCATACAGGGCACATCCGGCGTGGGGGATGGTGTTCCCTAACATAGTAGAGTTCAGCACGGCTTCGCTGCCTGAGCCGGCGGTGGGAGCTGCCGCCAAGCGGTTTGAGGCCAAGGCTGAGGACGGGTGCATTGTGGTGACGGCGGCCAAGCCGGTGGAGATAAGCGTGGCGCATCCTGACGGACGGGTGCTGTTCACGGGCACGGTGAGCGGGTCGCGGACGCTGAGGGTACCGCGCGGTGTGTGCGTGGTCAGCGCTCAAGGCCAGTCGACAAAGCTGTTGGTGAAATGACGGCACGTGCCTGATGATAAAAACCGGCGGCGGGGATGGCCCTGCTGCCGGTTTTTTCGTGTAGACTATTGCCGGATGTTATTGGCAGATGGCGCATAAATTGCTGAGTGACAGCAAATGTAGCCTTTATGTAGACTGGTATATCCACAGCATATGCACTCAAATACGTAACTTTGCCTCCGATTTTTTAATATTATATTATGCAAAAAACTACAACAATGCTTTACAGGGCTATGGGTATACTGTCAGCAACATGGGCGTTGCTGACACCTGCGAACGCTATGGCCTATGACCCGAATGATCCCGACATCCACACAGTGGGGAATTATGTGTATGAAATAAAGAATTATGCAGGCGAAGAGAAATTCGTGCGGCTCGTGGGGGTGAAAGACGGCTACACACCCAAAGGGGAAATAACCATTCCGGGCAGTGTGACAATAGAGGGGGTCAAGTATCCGATGAAACGGATCGGTGGCCCGTATAATTATTACGAATGGTTTAAATACGAACCGGTGTTCAACAACTATCCGGAGATAACCAAGGTGACTATATCCTCACCCATCGAGGAGATTGTGCCACGCGAGTTTTCGGGATGTACAGGCATAACGGAATTTCATGTAAATGCCGGGAGCAAGAATTTCGCCGATATTGACGGCATACTCATACACCGTGAGGGAGAGGAATACCATTGGGGGCTGTTCCGTGTGCCGCCGGGGCGCGGCAAAACCAAATATACCGTGCCGGATGAAATAAGCCATATCGGCCCATTTGCATTTTTAGACAACACCACGATAAAGACTGTGGTGCTTTCTCCTTTCCAGGAAGTACGTTCGTCGTGGACGGCCGGAAACAGAAGTATCAGCGAGATACAGTTTGCCACAGGCTCGTCGTCGACATACAGACTTATTGACGGAATGCTGTACACAGCATACGATATCATAGATTCAAAGACGAGGTATAAATTGGTTACATGTCCTCCACGCCTGAGACTTGACAAGTATGTAATACCGACAAACTGTGTGAAAATAGCATCGGGAGCATTCGCCAACACCGTAATCCCTGAAATAAAAATCCATGACAATTGCCGTCTCGACACATACGTTTTCGCCGGATCGAAAATACAGTCGCTAAAGTACAACAATGACATGCAGAATTATCTTGCCGGACTCTGCGTGGACTGCACCGACCTTATCCGGGCTGATATAACGACCGAAAATCCTGACGAACGGACTGTAATATTCGAAGACATGTTCCGAGGATGCTCCTCAATGACCGCACTCTCCACTGCATCGGTTGAAATCGCCGTTTTAGAAGGCGCATTCTACGGATGCGGCCTAAAGACGTTCCCTTGGGAAAAAGTCACCTACATAGCCGGTGCGACTTACGAACAAATGACCTATGACGGATATACATTCGCCACTTCCGATATCGAATCGATAACCTTTCCGTCGCGGTTCTATTGTGTTCCGAGATACTTTGCATACGGATGCAGGAATCTGAAGTCAGTGACAATTGATCCGGACGGCACAGGCGAGACTGAAATAATAGGACAGCATGCGTTTGAAAACTGTACATCGCTTGAAAGCATCACTTTCACCACTGCCAAGGAAATAGGTTATCAATCCTTTTACGGATGCAGTGCACTCAAACGCATAGTGTTCGCCGACCAACCCGACAGAGAGGAGATCTGTGTTAGCAACCCGTTCCAGTTTGAAGATGGTGTGAAAGTCTATATCGGCAACAACCGTTATTATTGGGGCGTCTATCCGGCAGAATCAGGTACTTCCAACGCCACATTCATAACCTCATCGCTTAGCCGCAACTCCCCTACTGAATGGAAACGCCTGTATTGCCCGGCGCTTGCCACGGAAGCCTACAGCAATTCATCCACAGAAAATCAGGGCGACGTTGTGGAATTTTTCAGTATCCTTCCCTCGGCAAACCGGCCGGCTCTGATGGTGGCCCAGAACATACCGGCGGCAAGCGAACTGTCATTCACCGTGACGGGGGTTACCATAGGTGGAGAAAAAGCCTCTCTCAACAACGGGTTCTGGAGCATTGACGGCACAGGCCCAGCCACTGACCGGGATATAACGATAAACTACACTGTTGACGAAGTGGATATGCACACCACCTATCCGGCCGGCGAATTTTCAGGAATTGAAACAGTAACCGACAGCAAGGCTACAGGAGCACGCATAACAGGCATATACACACCAGACGGTTTGCTGCGTGGCACTGATATGGAAAAGGCCCCGGCCGGAATTCTGTTGATCCGTTATGCCGACGGTTCATCACGACGTATCTATCGAAAATAATCCTAACACTTAAGGCATGAAACACTTGCACATCGCAACAGCTATCCTCATGGCTTCGGCGGCTGTGTGCTCATGTACACGCACCGAGAGCCGGATAGCACCTTTCGGATGGGAAAGCACCGGTGAGCCTGAGGATTCCCTCATGAGGATCCTCGAATATATGTTTGCCGATAATTTCCCCGGCGACTCCCTCATTGAACCCGTGGACCGCTATCTCAAAGCAACCGAAAACAAAAAGGACAACAAGGTTTTCAATGCCCGCAGATGTTATTGGCAGGGACGTCTGGCCATGCGGCTTGGCAATAGGGAAGCCGGCCGGCCGTTGCTCAGAAAAACTATTGAAATTGTCGATTCATCCTCGGCTCCTTACGACTATAACCGTTACCGCTGGACACTGGAGAAACGTGCCGACTATAAAGACAACGGAGCATGGTACTCGCATCTGACCGACAACATAAAGTTTTTCACCGAATGCAATGACCTGATGCTTACTGCGTCGAACTACATGGACTTGGGATGGCTCATGATGGAAGCGGGCTGGCCTGAACGTTCCATATCCTATGCCATGCGTGCCGACTCATTGCTCACCTTAGCGAATATGGAGGGACCGAGTGCGGGCAACAGGATAAACATAGCCAATGCAATGTTCAATTCCGGTGACACGCTGAATGCCGTGGCCATGCTGAAAACCACCGATTCACTGCCGGCTGTAAGAACCGACAGAGAACTCAGCGCATTGGTCGACTACAATCTTTATGTCATGACCAATGACACGGCAGCCCTTAACCGCGCTTACGCCAATGTGTGCAGCGATGAATCCCGTCCCGGCCTGCGCGGGGTATTGGCTTGCCATATAGCGGATATGGCTCTGAAACACAATGATATGGTAAAGGCCCGGTTACACGCTGACGAAGCAAGGAAATATCTGCCGTATATAATTCAGGGGGACCACCGTGCGTTCATATTACGAACTTCAGCCACCACTGAGGCAATGTCAGGCAATTCTGCCGGAGCATGCCGCATATGGGATGAATATGCCCACACGGTGGACTCCGTAAACAAAGCCATGCTTAACGGGCAACTTATAACGGCGGAAACAGCCCGCCAGATATCGCATGTGGAACTAATGGCTGCCGAAAGCCGCCAGCGTGACAGGATGAAATTATGGAGTGTTGTGGGCATAGCAATAATATCAGCCATTACTGTGGCGTTTATAATTTCACGGCGGATACAGCACATAAAGGCCCAGCAACTATCGGAACGGCTGCAACGGGAAGCCTCGCAAAGATCGGAATTGGCAATGACCCTGATGGTGAAAGAAAAAGAAAAGCTGATAGAACGCCTGAGCCTCAAAATAAAGGAGTTTACCGAGTCGGGCCACATGGATCCGGAAACAGCATCGGAAATAGAATCCGCGATAAAGGCAGATGCTGTCACCACACGCGACAGCAATGAATTTGCCCGTGTATTCTCCTCGGTGAGTCCGGATTTCGTGAAACGTCTCAACGAACGTTATCCCGGATTGGGTAAGAATTCAGTGCGCATAGCCTCCTATATAGCCACAGGAATGGACAACCGCCACATAGCGCGGGTAATGAACATCCGTGTTGAATCAGTGAAACAGGCCCGGTGGCGGTTGCGTAGCCAGATGAAACTTTCCACAACCGATAATTTAGATCAGATTCTGCGCGATCTTCTATAAAATGCCTGATCTCTTTATACCAAGCGGGGCCGTTCCATCCCGGAACAGCCCCGTTTTCTGTCAATTATAATTAATAAAAATATTATTCGATTTCGAGAAGCATGGCGTCGGTGCCTACCACCTGTGCGGGCTTAACGAAGATACGTTTTACCACGCCGTCCTTGGGTGACTCCACGTCATTTTCCATCTTCATGGCCTCATAAACCATGACAACCTGTCCTTTCTTGACTTTGTCACCAACCTTGCAACGGATTTCCACGATGCTGCCGCCCATGGGAGCAGAGATCACGGTTCCTGTGATAGGCTGGTCAGCAGCAGTGTCGGCAGCAGCCGTTTCAGCTTTAGCCTCAGCCTTGGGCTGTTTGGCCTGGAATTCCTCTGTGCGGCGACGGCGCAGGAAGCCGTTTGCCACGCTCGGAAGAAGCTCAAGCAGAAGATATTCCTCATCGTTGGAAGCGAGTTTCACTCCACCGAGATCCTCGAGAACAGGATTCTCAGGTTTGCGGTATTTTGTAACATCGTAAGGTGTCTCAACCGGGCTACCTGTGATCTTTTCACGGAATGCGGGATCCACAGGCACGGGTGTTTCGCCGTATTCACCCTTTACGAGCGATATGAACTGGTTGGAGGGGTTGGAATAGTCGGGATTGCCTTTCTTGCGGTCAAGGGCAAGCGAAACAGCCTGGGAACCTACGATCTGGCTGGTAGGGGTAACCAGAGGCACAAGACCTGCATCGCGGCGAACCTTGGGAATGAGGCGCATTGCGTCATCAAGCAGATCGGAAGCTCCGAGTGACTTGAGCTGAGCCACCATGTTGGAATACATGCCGCCGGGCACCTCTGCCTCCTTCACAAGGAGATTGGGCTTGGGGAAACCGAAATATTCCTCGATGGCATGGCAGGCATCAAGCATGGCCTGTTCGTCGCCGGCACGTCCGGCAGCGATAGCCTTGTCAACCTGAGCCATGATCTCATCAGGCACTTTGTCGGTGAGAGGATCGAAATCGCGCGGCATCTTGTCCTTGTTGAGGTCGAAGTCGGCAAGCGATTTACGTGCGTTGAAGAGTTCCTTGCGGATCTTCGCCACTGCCTCCATATTCACCTCCACCTCAATGCCGAGACGCTGGCAGAACAGGTAGACCAATTCGATGGCAGGAGCAGCGGAACCGCCTCCGAACCACCATATGTTAGTGTCGAGGATGTCCACTCCGTTCATTATGGCCATCACGGATGAAGCAAGACCATAGCCGGGTGTACAATGTGTATGGAAATCGACGGGAACTGTAAGTTCCTGTTTGAAGCGTGATATGATGGACGCGGCACGCAGCGGGTTTACAAGACCGGCCATGTCCTTGAGGGTGATCATCTTGGCGCCGAGACGCTCCATTTCCTTGGCTTTGCGCACAAAGTAATCGTCGGTGAATATCTTTGTAGCGGCCACAGGTTCAGGTTCTTTCGAGCCGAACAGTTTCGAGAAGAAACCTTTCTTGACAGGAGCGGCTGCGGGAGCTGCATCCTTGGGATCAACGGTGTAGCATACAGCACCGTCGGCTATGCCGCCGAGCCCGTTGATGAGGCGTATTGATTCCTTTACATTATTGATGTCGTTGAGCGCATCGAATATACGCATTATATTCAGGCCGTTTTTGATGGCTTCCTTGTAGAAACCTTCAAGCACTGTGTCGGGATAAGGAACATATCCGAAGAGGTTACGGCCGCGTGAAAGTGCGCTGAGCAGCGATTTGCCTTTCATGGCCTCGCTCATTTTGCGGAGACGGTTCCATGGCGACTCATCGAGATAACGCATCACAGAGTCGGGCACTGCACCGCCCCACACTTCCATTATATAGAATCCGGCGTTCTCGTAATGTGGCAGAAGTTTGTCGATAGTGGCCTGGCTCATGCGGGTGGCAAATAGCGACTGCTGTCCGTCACGCATTGTCAAGTCTCTGATTTTCAGCTTTCGTTGTTCCATTTCGATAAGTTTTAGAGTTAGAAGGAGTGCGTCATAGACCGCCTCCTGTGCATAAAATAGTTGTTTGTGGCAAATGTAGCTATTTTCAACGCCACATATGAGATTGAGACAACGAAATTTCGCAATCCGTATGTTAATAAATCATAATTAGCTTTATAAATGGAATAACAAAATCCGGCAATGCCGACGCCCTGATGGCGCAAACGGCATTGCCGGAAGTATGAACCGGATCCTCTTACAGAAAAATCCTTGTTATCAGCGATAGAGGATATAGGATGTAAGAGGTGCTATTTTAGCGGTCATCTCGCCTTTTTTCACTTTAAAGCGTGTGCCGTAAAGCGCATCGGTGTATTCACCGTCAGGGAGCGTGGTGGCTATTTTGAGTTTCACAGCCTTGTCGGAAAGGTTTACGAGTGAGGCACCTTTATCACCGCGTGCCACTTCAATCACCTTGCCGTCAGCTGACGTGAAGATCTTTTCATCAAGGCCGGCCATTGCAGCACGGAATTTGTTCACTGCCACTACCTCGGGATGGCGGAACGAATCGTTGCCCGGCTCACCGATGCGGTTATTGCCCCACACATTGCCCGGGCCGCTGCCGGCAGGACGGCTGTAGAACAACGGCATGCCACCGTTGCGCGAGGTCAGGAACACCCAACCCATGCGTATCTGGTCGTCGGTAAGCCCTGCGCTTTCATGTGCGTTGCAATATGTGTCGTGACTCTCAACCCAGGTAACGAGATGCGACGGAGCGCAGGTATGGTCCCAGGCGGAAAGATCGGCGGAATTTGCATCGGCTTTGGCAAGCACATCACGGAGCTTGTGGCCGTAGCTGCTGGCGGTCATCGACATATATTCGGCATATCCCTTTTCAGGCACATTCTTGTCCTGAAGCACCTCGCCATAGATAAACAGCGAGTCAGGCATGAGCAGGGACAAGCCTTTGGCTGCTTCACGGCCGGTGGCCACATCCCAGAAGTTATTACGCACGGCCTTGGGATCAAGAGGATCGGAAGGAAGTCCGATATGCTTGGCTGTGTCATAACGGAAACCGCGTGCACCGAGATTTATAAGATCGTTGACATACTGCATGTAATAATACTGGAAATCGGGATTCTCGGTGTTCACATCGGGAAGACCGCCCATTTCGCCGGTGGTGCACTGCATGCGGTCGTTGTAATCGGTAATGGGAGTAAGGCCATTGGCATGCAACAGGTTATCCATGCCGCCTACGGCATTCAACAACGAAGGTTTCACTGCACTGCGGTCTATAGCCGTATGATTGGGGAGGACGTCGACGAGCACTTTGACACCGTATTTCATAGCGCTGTCACACATGGCCTTGAACTGATCGCGCGATCCAAGCTGATAGTTGCCTACTTTCCAGTCGATGGGCTGATAGTGATAATACCATTTGCCCATAACGGAATCGCCGGGTTCACTGAAAAGGGCCATGCCTCCCCCATCGCCTACATAACAATCGTTGGCGGGTGAAGTCTGCACATATTTATAACCGGCTTCGGCAATATCCTTCATATTCTTGGCAATATTGTCGAACGACCATGACCACGCATGAAGTATCACTTCATCAGCAGGCACTGTCGTGTCATGGGTTCGGGCCGTCATAGGAATTGATGCGGCCATGGCAAGAGAAGCGAGAATGAGGTTTTTCCTGATGTTCATAAATATATCGGTTAAGAAGTTAAATTGTAATTAGGTTCTCAATGATTGTCAGCGGGTCACAGTCATGTAACTGCCCACCGAACCGCGCTGCACACGGTAACGCTGCAAGGCAAGCCGGTCCTTGACGGCCGGACCCGACAACGGATAACCATAGTTCTGGAATATATCGTAGGTGCTTCCGCACTTGGCACACCGTGCCACAAGCTCCGTGCGGTCAACACTCAACCGAACCTTGGGTGAAGCCTCCACGGGACATGCGAGGTCATAGGCCACCGGATCGCCAAGAATATCACATGCCAGAAGAACACCTCCGCAACCGGTCTCGGTAAGGGCTGTCCAGGGATAATTGGAAGGTACACGTTCGGCCTTGATGAATATTCTGGTGTCAAGAGCGGCCTTTACGCCGTAGAGATCCCAGTCGGCCGATGTGGGAAACGCGATATATACCGGATAGGCAGGCACATTGTCGTCATGCAGCCCCTTGCAGCCGAAACCGCACAGAGCCATGAATACAGCCGCGGCAACAGGTATAAGTTTTTTAAGAAGAGAGAGTGTGGCCATATGGCGTTCAGATTGCTGTGGAGTTGAAAAGATCGCCAAGCAGCTGCCCGAACCGGTCAGCCGCCTCCTGCATTTTTCCGCCTACAAGCGGTTTCAGCATGGGGGGTATATCCACTTCCATAACAGCCTTTACCTGTGTGTGACTGTCGTCAACCGGCTCCAGCTGGATTGAAAGCGACATGGGCACAGGTGTGTTGGCTCCCTCAAGCTTCATAAGCACAGGGGCGTCACGCCGGGTCACATCAAGGCGCATCTCTCCCACAGGGCCACCATTGATAAATATGGAATCCTCTGTAAATTTCACATCACCGGCTTTGGCGCGTATCTCGGCGGGAAGGCTGTCCATACGCTTCTGAAATGCCGACAGATCGGATATCCGGCCAAACAGATTCCCGGCGGAATCCTCAACCGTGACAGGCTTACTGGAATATGTTGCCATTTAAGATATTCTTGGTAGATGATTTAATGGAATTTCAGCAATCAGGAGTCCATTCGGCCGGATTGCTACGCCAACGGCGCAGTTTCTCCACATCCTCATGCCGTATGTAGTTAGTCTCCAATGCCACCTGAAGCATTGAGTCATAGTTGCTCAGAGTGAGGAGTTTCACCCCTGCCTTGGCGAAAGCCTCTTCCGCAACAGGGAATCCATAGGTGAATATGGCTACCATGCCCACTACCTCACATCCGGCGGCCCTTATGGCCTCCACGGCTTTAAGCGAGCTACCACCTGTAGAGATAAGATCCTCTATAACCACTACTTTCTGGCCCGGCTTGAGATTGCCTTCTATAAGATTTTCAAGGCCGTGGTTCTTGGGGGTTGACCGCACATAAACATAAGGGAGTCCAATAAGATCCGACACCAATGCGCCCTGGGCTATGGCACCTGTGGCCACTCCTGCTATGGCATCAGCCTGCGGGAAGTTCTCCATAATAAGCCGGGAAAGTTCCACTTTGATAAAAGTACGTATCTCCGGATATGAGAGGGTCTTACGGTTGTCAGTATAAATAGGCGAACGCCATCCCGAGGCCCATGTGAAAGGAAGCTCCGGCTGAAGCTTTATGGCTGAGATATGAAGCAATTTCTCGGCAAGCAAATGATCTATTGTCTGCATGGCTGTTGTGGTTGAGATAATTAGAATAAACCCTGAAGAATAAGCTGTTTAAATTTTCTGCAAAGTTAATGATAGTTTTCCTGATATGCAACTGACAGGGATTTTCTTACACACAGTTCTTTTACTCACAACACCCTGCTATTTCAACAACTTTCGGCCGTTATCACCATTTTCCAAAACACTCATTTGATGTATGGCTATCTGATTGAGTTTTATGAGCCGCTCCGGCTGTGTCATGCCCTGTTCAATGAAGACCGCGTTGAGATTTTCCATATTCGACAAGCATATCAGTTCGTTGATGGAAGCATAATCACGTATGTTGCCTTTGAGATTAGGATGTGCATCGCGCCACTGCTTGGCTGTCATTCCAAACATCGCTACATTCAGCACATCTGCCTCACTCGCATAGATAACGCTTGCCTGAGCTTTTGTTATCTGCGCCGGAATGAGATTGTGTTTGATGGCATCGGTGTGAATCCGATAGTTTATTTTGGAGAGTTCGCGTTTTGCAGACCAGCCAAGCTGTTTCTGCTCTTCTTCTTTGAGTCGCTGAAATTCCTTTACTATGTAGATCTTAAACTCCGGGCTTATCCACATAGCAAATTCAAAGGCGATATCCTTATGCGCGTATGTACCTCCGTATCGCCCTGCTTTTGCCTGAATGCTTATTGCATTTGTTCTCGCAACAAACTCCTTAACGCTTATCTTAAAGCTATTTAATCCGGACTGGCTCCTAATTATGGCGAATTCGCCATAATTAAAATGGGGATTATACACCTTCTCCCAAATGCCGAGATATTCAAGCGTATTGCGGTTGCGCAACCAATCGGTTATGAAAAAATCCCCATCTTTTGCGCGCAACATATCCGTAAGGCAGATAAAGTCCTCACCATCTATTTTGAGAACATTGACATCGGTATTTTGTATAGTGATTTTTGCCATAACACTAAATATAAATTTTATTAAGTAATCCGGATGCGCCGAAATCGGCACATCCGGATTTATAGACTTACGGGGGCTGTTGGTTATTTGCCGTTTATTTTCTTGGCGATATCGGAGGGTACGGCCTCTTTGTTGACAAATATGTCGATGGTCTTTGCCAGGAAATAAGGTTCCGAGACATAGAAGTAACCGCCATAAAGCTGATTGGTGTCCCAGGAGTTTTTCACCTTATAATATTTATTGCCTTCCTGATCTACGGCTTTACCCACTATCACCATTCCATGGTCATCGGTGGTTTCCTGACGGTCGAACATTGCCTGACGCGACTCCTGGGTGACTTTTTCTTCCTCAACCGGACCCTTTATGTCGAAACGAGACTCCTCGCGGTCCTTGTCGGACAGCTGCACCCAGCGCGAAAGCTCGGTGCCTTCCATAGAGGAGGTGTCGGTGGCCTTGGGCAGAACGGCATAACCTTTGCGCCATTTGAAGCCGCCTTCACTCACATCGGCAGCCCATACCACTGAATAACCTTTGTCAATGGCATTGTCGACAATAGCTTTCATTTCCTCCATAGGCACATTCATATATTCAGCCCACAGCCAGTTATCGGCTACTTCCACCGCAAAAGGCTTATAGAAAGGATGATGGGTAAATGAGGTGAAGGCCATATAGTCGTCCATATTCAGACCAAGCGACTTAGCAAACGACTGGGGTGTGTAGGTCTTGCCATCGAAAGTGAATGTTTCGGGCAGTTCGCCGAGATAGGAGTCAACTATACCTTCCACAGCGCCACGCCATGAAGTTGAAAGACGCTTGGCGGGATTGGATTTGACGGCCGAAAGAAATCCGCGCAGGCCCGCGTCAAGTTCGGCATGCACATGCTTGTCCTCACCATATCCGAGGCCCGAGTATACCTCTTCGGGAACGACACCGTAACGCTCCCATACATAGGGCACGTCCATGACACTGCCGCCGGCAGCCATATTTATAGTACCGTTCATGCGTACATACTTGTCGGCTTTGTCGACATAGCAGTGGCGCACGGTAAACATTTCGCTGAGGTCCAACTCCTTGCCGGTTTTGCGGAGGATCTCGTCCTCAAAGAATGATGTTCCGGCAAAGCACCAGCATGTGCCGCTCTTGTTCTGATCCTTGACTGAAGTTGTGGGCACCAGCTTTACATCGGTGAACTTAAAGCCTGTGGAATCCGGCACCACAACTTTATCATCGTCGGCCATAGCCGAAACAGTGGCCGCAGCAAGCAGCACGACCGCAAAAGTACGTTTCATTTCCTCTGTGATTTGTTTAAGGTTGACTGATTGTAACTGTGTTGTTATTTATATTAGATCTCAACAATATAAGTCGAGCGCAAAAGCAAATATAATGACAAAAAACGGATTACACGTCATAAGCGGAAATGTTTTAAGATTTTTTCTTAAAAAACATTGAGCGCGATTTTTTATTCATCCCGTTTAAAGAAAAATCACTACCTTTGCTTGATATTTTGCATGTGCCGGACGGAACCGGCGCCCCTACACCAATCAGCTAACTGACAAGCAATGAATCAAGAAGAGGATCGAATAATAAAGATCAATATCGAGAACGAGATGAAATCGGCCTACATCGACTATTCGATGTCGGTGATCGTTTCACGCGCCCTTCCGGATGTGCGCGACGGCATGAAGCCTGTACACCGCAGAGTGCTGTTCGGCATGGACGAAATGGGCAACAATTCCGACAAACCATACAAAAAATCAGCCAAATGCGTAGGTGAGGTAATGGGTAACTACCACCCCCACGGCGACTCGTCGATCTATGGCACCGTAGTGAGAATGGCGCAGCCCTGGGCATTGCGCTACACTCTTGTGGACGGCCACGGAAACTTCGGATCAATCGACGGCGACGGCCCTGCTGCCATGCGTTACACCGAGGTAAGGCTCCAGAAAATAGGGGAAGCCATGCTCGCCGACATAGAGAGCGACACAGTGGACTTCCAGCCCAACTATGACAATACACGCCGCGAGCCGGTAGTGCTCCCCACCCGCTTCCCCAACCTGCTTGTCAACGGCGCATCGGGCATTGCAGTGGGCATGGCCACCAATATGCCTCCCCACAATCTCACCGAGGCCATCAATGCATCGATAGCCCTTATTGACAATCCCGAACTTGAGGTGGCTGACCTCATGCATTACATCAAGGCTCCCGATTTCCCCACCGGAGGCACCATCTACGGCTATGCCGGAGTGAAGGAAGCTTTCGAGACCGGCCGCGGACGCATATTGATCCGCGCAAAAGCCGAGATCGAGACCGAAGCCAACCACGATAACATCATAGTTACCGAAATACCCTATAACGTCAACAAAGCCGAGCTGATATCATATATCGCCGAACTTGTAAATGAAAAGAAGCTTGACGGAATAGCCGACATAAATGACGAGAGCGATGCCGAGGGTATGCGCATAATGATCAAACTGCGCTCTGATGCCAATTCCAATGTGGTGCTCAACAAGCTCTACAAAATGACACAGATGCAGGCTTCGTTCAGCGTCAACAATGTGGCATTGGTGAACGGACGTCCACGCACGCTTAACCTCAAGCAGCTGCTTCAGGCATTCATCGACCACCGCCATGAAGTGGTGATAAGGCGCACACGCTTCGAGCTTGCCAAAGCCCAGGAGAAGGCCCATATACTTGAAGGGCTTATCATAGCCTCGCAGAACATTGACGAGGTGATATCGATAATACGCACATCGCCCAACACCGACACTGCCCGCGGACGCCTGATGGAGCGTTTCGCCCTGTCGGAAGCGCAAGCCAATGCCATTCTTGAAATGCAGCTGCGCCGCCTCACCGGCCTGGAGCAGGACAAGCTACAGCAGAACTACGAGGAGCTGGAACGCCAGATAGCCCGTCTGGAGCTGATTCTTAACGATGACCACGAATGCCGCGAGCTTATAAAAAGCGAACTTGTGGAGGTGCGCGACAAGTTCGGCGACGAACGCAAGACGGATATAGATTACACCGCAGGTGAGTTCAATGCCGAGGATTTCTATGCCGATGACGACATGATAATCACCATATCGCACCTCGGATATATCAAACGCACTCCGCTCACAGAATTCCGCACACAGAACCGCGGAGGTGTCGGCGCCAAGGGCAGCGACACACGCGACGAGGACTTCATAGAGTACATCTACACGGCGTCGATGCATTGCAACCTGCTGTTCTTCACAGCCAAGGGCCTCGTTTATAAGATGAAAGTGTATGAACTACCCGAAGGTGCCAGAAACTCAAAAGGACGTGCCATACAGAACCTGCTTAACATCGAGGCCGACGATTCGGTAAATGCCGTTATTTCGTGCCGCCAGCTCGACGATCCGGAATTCACCGAGAACCACAATCTCGTGTTCGCCACCCGCAACGGCGTGATAAAGAAAACAAGCCTGCGCGAGTATGCACAGGTAAATGTGAAGGGCAAGAAAGCCATTATAATCCGCGAGGGCGACAGGGTGATCGATGTGGATCTCACCGACGGACACAGCGAGATACTCATGGCCAACCGCAACGGACGCGCCATCCGCTTCCCTGAGGAGAAAGTGCGCCTTATGGGCCGTGTGTCCACCGGCGTGCGCGGCATAACGCTTGATGACGGTGACGACGAGGTGGTAGGCATGATATGCATGAATCCCGCCGACGCATCCCACACCGTCATGGTGCTGTCAGAGAACGGCTACGGCAAACGGACTCCCCTTGACGACTACCGCATCACCAACCGTGGAGGCAAGGGAGTGAAGACCCTTAACGTAACTGAAAAGACAGGACGCCTTGTGGCCATCAAGAGCGTGAGCGACGATAATGACCTCGTGATAATAAACAAGAGCGGCATTACACTGCGTGTTGCCATGGATGCAATCAGGGTACAGGGCCGTGCCACACAGGGCGTGAGGATCATAAACCTTGAGAAGCGCAACGACGTTATAGCATCGGTGTGCTGCGTTGCCTCGGATCCCGAAGAGGAAATCGACAACGAAATAGTGGACGCCCAGGCCGAAATAATAGAGGAAGCCATTGACGAAATGATGCGTCCCGACGACGAGCCCCAGCCTCAGGAGTGAAACAACAGTAACAACAACCAAAACATAATCCAACACCTCAAGTAAACGACATTATGAAGAAAGTCAGCATCTTAGGTCTAATCGCTCTTTCAGGGCTGTCGATGTCGGCCCAAATGAGCCTCGTGAAGGACGCCGGTAAAAAATTCAAAGCCGGAACTACCGACTATGTGGAATGGGTGAAAACCATTGAACCGGCATTCACCAATCCTGAAAGTGCCGGAAATGTGGAAACTTGGTTTGTAGCCGGTGAAAACGGCTTCAAGAACTACGACACCATGTTCCGCAAAATGCAGATGGGCGAACAGGTTGACAACAAAAAAACCGCAGCTCCCTTAGTTATGGGCTACGAGTATTTTATGAAAGCCCTGCCCCTTGACTCCGTTCCCAATGCAAAAGGCAAGGTAGACCCCAAGAAGAGCAAAAAAATAATAGAAATGATCACCGACCATTACAGCGCATTCGACAATGCAGGCCGCATGCTCTATCAGGCCGGTGACTACAAAGGAGCCTACGACGCATGGGGAATCTACCTCGACATGCCATCGAACGCACAATTCAAGAGCCATGTCAAAGCCGATCCCGACTCCGCGGTAAATTATATAGTGTTCCTGCGCGGATGTGCAGCCGGCGAACTCGGCAACTATGATGACGCCTTCGCTCTTTACGATGAAGCCATATCAAACGGCTACACCAAGAAAAATATCTTCGAGCAGGGTATCTACACCGCGTCGCGTGCCCGTCAGAACGAGAAACTCTATGACTATGCAGCCAAAGGATACCAGTGCTGCGGCAACGAGGATCCCAAATTCCTCCTTCTCGTTATCGACAGCCACATCCAGAAAGGTGAGTTCGACGAGGCCCAGTCAATGCTCGGCGAAGCCCTCAAGGCCAACCCCAACGATCCTCAGATCTACTATGTTTCAGGTATTCTCTATGAGAATAAAAAAGAGTTCGACAAGGCTGCCGAAAACTACATGAAAGCATTCCAGCTTGACGAAAAACATGCTCAGGCAATGGTGCGCTACGCAGCCATGCTCATTGAGCAGAGCGACGCTATGGCCGAAGGTGCCGGCACTCTGTCAGAAGCCGAATACCACAAACTCGAATCAGAGAAAATCAATCCCCTCCGCATAGAAGCCGCCAAGTGGCTTGAAAAGGCATACGCCCTCGACGACTCACAGATGGACGCTTTGCGTTACCTCAAAGGTATCTACTATGTAATGAAGGACGAAGCCAACCTCAAAAGGGTTGAAGAACTTCTGAAATACTGATTTACACATTTTAAGTAACTCACAAATGCCATAACAAAGGGCGCTCCCACCCCCGCGGGCCGGGGCGCCCTTGATTATGCCACACCATTTTACCGGATCCCATGACCGATACATCCCGCACATTGAAAGAATTTGACGAGGCCCTGAGCCTGTGCCGCAATCTTTTCATCAAGAAACTCGGCGACTACGGAGCAGCCTGGCGTATAATGCGCCCATGCTCACTGACCGACCAGATATTCATAAAAGCAGGCCGCATCCGCTCGCTTCAGACCAAAGGAACCGCAATGGTTGATGAAGGCATACTGCCCGAGTTCATAGGTATAGTAAACTATGGCCTGATAGCCCTTATACAGCTTGAATTAGGTGAGACATTATGCTGCGACATATCGGCGGAGCGTGCCATTGAGCTTTACGACCATCATGCCGCAGCGACACGCCAGCTCATGATAGCCAAGAACCACGACTACGACGAGGCATGGCGCGGCATGAGAGTAAACTCTTACACAGATCTTATTCTCATGAAGGTGTTGCGCACCAAACAGATCGAGGATCATGACGGAGCCACCGAGGTGTCGGAAGGTGTCAACGCCAACTATCAGGATATGATCAATTATGCAGTCTTCGCAATCATCAAGCTTGCCATCGAAAATTAAATGGCTCGTCATACTCTGCCGCATTGCGGTGGGGGTGACCTTCATAGTGTCGGGACTCGCCAAGTCAATAGACCCCTGGGGCTTTCTATACAAAACTCTGGAATACCTTGACGTATGGGGGCTAGACCTGCCGCGTTCACTCGTGCTTGTCGGCACAATGTTTCTCTCGGCCGGTGAGTTTACCGCCGGATTCATGGCCCTGCTCGGCTGCTACCGTAGAGCCGTTTCATGGCTGCTTCTGGCCACAATGGTCTTCATGCTGCCTCTCACACTCTACATAATGATAGCCGATCCGGTGAGCGACTGCGGATGCTTCGGCGATTTTCTCGTGATTTCCAACACAGCCACATTCCTCAAAAATGTGGTGCTCACAGCCGCAATAGTTGTAATGGTAATTTACAACCATAGAGTAAAATGCCTCGTAAGCCCTTACATACAATGGCTTCCGGCTGTGGCATGCGGCATATATGCACTGCTTATCGGTGTCACAGGCTACAATGAGCAGCCGCTTATCGATTTCAGAGGGTTCCCCGTAGGGTCTCCCCTTTCAGTAGACAACCCATCCGGTTCAGGCACCGAATTCAGTTTCGTCTACGAGAAAAACGGCACCCAACGGGAGTTTACTATCGATGCTCTACCTGACTCCACATGGACCTTTGTGGAACGTCGGATTAAAACCGGAACTGCAGAAGCCGCACATGATCCGTTGGCCATTTACGACGGCTCAGATGACGTGACAGCCGATGTTATCGACACCGAGGGGGAACAGCTTTTAGTGCTCATACCGGATCTCCGTTATGCCGACATGTCGTCCACCTATACCATCAACGAACTCAACCGCTATATGGAAGCCCGCGGAGGATCAATGATAGGAATAATAGGCTCGGACATACAGGGACTGGAACTGTGGCGCGAGATAGCCATGCCTGAATATGCGCTTTTCACAGCCGAACCCACCCAGATCAAGGAGCTGGCGCGAGGCAATGTATCGATCGTGTACATTGACAATGACACTGTGCGCTGGAAGCAGACAATGTCGGCCCTGTCGGGCCTTAAAGTGCCTCAACCCGGTTCGGACCGCAATATCCTGCCCGGTCTCGACCCGCAGCCTGCAAAAAAATTCTGGTATCTCACCGGGCTGTTCCTTGCCTTGATGGCATTGATAGTAGGAATCAACAACGGCGTACTTGCCGTATGGAAAAAAATCACTAAATTTGCACACCGAAAAAGGCAACGCACCCAAGCGATAAACGACTGAATAACTTATAATTCCAAATCACAATGAGAAAAAAAATCGTAGCCGGCAACTGGAAGATGAACACCACTCTTCCCGAAGGAATAAAGCTGGCTAAAGAAGTGAATGAAGCCCTCAAGAAAGTAACCCCCAAATGCGATGTAGTGATAGCAGTACCTTTCACACATCTCGCTTCCGTAAATGAGGTGATCAATCCCGAGAATCTCGGATTAGGCGCTGAGAACTGTGCCGACCATCTCAAAGGGGCTTACACCGGTGAGGTTTCCGCACCCATGGTGGCTTCCACTGGTGCAAAATATGTGATCCTCGGCCACTCCGAACGCCGCCAGTATTATGGTGAGACTCCCGAGATTCTCAAGACTAAAGTAAACCTTGCCCTTGAAAACGGACTCACTCCCATATTCTGCATAGGTGAGGTTCTGGAACAGCGCGAGGACGGATCATATTTCGATGTGGTGAAGGCTCAGATAGAAGAATCACTCTTTGAGCTCTCAGCCGAGGATTTCGCAAAAATAATCCTTGCTTACGAACCGGTATGGGCCATCGGCACCGGCAAAACCGCAACCGACGACCAGGCACAGGAAATGCACGCTTTCATCCGCAAGACTGTGGCTGACAAATATGGAGCAGAAGTGGCCGACAACACCTCCATCCTCTATGGAGGCAGCTGCAAACCCTCCAACGCTCCGGCTCTTTTCGCCAAACCTGACGTTGACGGCGGCCTGATAGGCGGCGCAGCCCTCGATGCAGAATCATTCATGGGCATAGTGAACGCATTCTGACACTTACAGCCACAGGCTGTAGATATATACGGAACCCCGCTACCTGCACGTATGTGTGCCGGCGCGGGGTTTTCCGCATAACAACAAGCCGAACACAATCGGTTTTTTGATTTTTTTGACGAAAATAAGCCACGGGAAAACCCGGCATTTGCGAGATTTTTCGTAAATTTGTAAATTCCAAAACTAAGAATTTTAACAGCCTAAAAACTATAGCCTTTATGAAATTCAACGTCCCGAGCAAAGAGCTCTACAACTTTGTTTCCGCAGTATCTAAAGTGCTGAGCTCACGCAATGCACTGTCAATTCTCAATAATTTTCTGTTTTCCCTTGAGGGGGACAGATTGACAATCGTGGCATGTGACGCCGAGAACACGCTCGTGGGCACTACCGAGGTTATGGACGCTGAGGGTGAAGGGAAATTCTGCATCGACGCCCACCGTATAGCCGACCTGCTGAAAGAGCTTCCCGACCAAGGCATAACTTTCAGCATCAACGATGAGAATCTCGCCGTCGAGATCCAATATTCCAACGGCACATACAATTTCGTGGCAATCAACGGTGACGAATATCCTGTGGATCTCGACAACCTGTCGATGGATAAAGACGAGGACAATCCCGTACAAGCCGAGTTCAACGTTCCGGCCGAAGCATTCATAAAGGGGATCAGCAGCACAGTGTTTGCAGTTGGCAACGACGATCTGCGCCCCCAGATGCAGGGCGTGTTGTGCGACATACATGAGAATGACATAACGTTCGTGGCCACCGACACAAAACAGCTCGTACGCTACATCGATTCAAACATACGTACAGGACAGGCGCTGTCGTTCGTCATTCCAGGCAAACCAGCCAATGTGATCCGCAACATTTTCAGCCGTGAAGGGGATCTTAAAGTCACCGTCTACCGCAAGAGCGCACTTTTTGAAAGTTCAAAATTCCGCTTCATGTGCTCCTTGCTCAAAGGGCGTTATCCCGACTATAACCGCGTGATACCCACATCATCGAGCTTCGAGCTGACTGTGGGCCGCGATGAATTCATAAGGGCATTGCGCCGTGTAGGAGTGTTCTGCTCTGGTCAGGGTCTGATAAAATTCCGCATCACACCCGGCACAGTATATATGCGTACCGACGATGCCGGCTCATGCGGCAACGCCTTGGAGAGCGTTCCGTGCGAATTTTCAGGCGACTCAATGATAATAGGCTTCAACTACCGCTATTTAGTGGATATGTTCTCCACTTTGGAATCCTCCGAAGGCATTATCAAACTCTCGGACCAGTCACGTCCGGGCCTCATAGTGCCTACCGACAATCCCGAAGGCACGGAATTAGTCATGCTCCTCATGCCTATGACCGTAAGTGATTTCAACATGGAATAATATACGGCCTGCCAAATTGCCGACATATGGAACTTAAACTGAAAAAACCCATCATATTTTTCGACCTCGAAACCACGGGCATCAACATCACTCATGACCGTATTGTGGAGATATCATTCATAAAGGTCATGCCCGACGGCAAGGAGATTGAGAAAACACGCCGCATCAACCCTGAAATGCCTATCCCGGCCGAGGCCACAGCCGTACACCATATCACTGACGAAGATGTGGCCTGCTGTCCGGTTTTCAAACAGATAGCCCGCGATCTCGCCCAGCACTTCACCGGATGTGACATAGCCGGATTCAACTCCAACCGATTCGACATACCCATGCTTGACCAGGAGTTCCGCCGCGCCGGTGTGTCATTCGACTTCTCAAAGCCGCGGTTTGTCGATGTACAGACCATATTCCATAAGAAAGAGCAGCGCAATCTTGTGGCCGCCTACCGTTTCTATTGCGACAAGGATCTGGACGGCGCCCACTCTGCCAATGCCGATACAAGAGCCACCTACGAGGTTCTCAAAGCCCAGCTTGACCGATATGAGGATCTTCCCAACGACATTGAGGAACTTTCGAAATATTCCTCGCAAAACCGCAATGTGGATCTTGCCGGACGGCTGGTCTACGATGACAAAAACCGCGAAGTGATAAACTTCGGCAAATACAAAGGCCGCATAGCCGAAGAAGTGCTGCGGCAGGATCCCGGCTATTACAGCTGGATTCTGCAAGGCGATTTCCCCGGCAACACCAAGGACGCCTTTACCCGTATAAAACTGCGTTTGAAATAAATCCAACCATAACCAGCACATCAACGAAGTGTCATCACTCAAGGGAAAACATATAATTCTCGGCATTACAGGAGGCATAGCAGCTTATAAGTCAGCCATGCTGCTGCGCCTTATGATCAAGGCCGGGGCAGAGGTACAGGTAGTGATAACCCCCGCCGGAAAAGAATTTATAACTCCGGTCACACTATCGGCCCTTTCGGGTAAACCGGTGGTAAGTGAATTTTTCACCGCCAACACCGGCGAATGGCACAGCCACGTGGATCTCGGCCTTTGGGCCGACGCCATGGTGGTGGCTCCGGCCACCGCCTCCTCCATAGCCAAGATGGCCAACGGAGTAGCCGACAACATGCTAATCACCACCTATCTTTCCGCCAAAGCACCTGTATTCATAGCTCCGGCTATGGATCTTGACATGATGGCACATCCGAGCACCCGCCGCAACATAGAGTTGCTGCGCTCCTACGGAAACCACATTATCGAGGCTGCGGAAGGTGAGCTCGCCAGCCATCTCAGCGGCAAGGGCCGGATGCGTGAACCTCACGAAATAGTGGAGACACTTGAACGCTATTTCTCATCATGTAACGACCTTGCCGGACGCGAAATACTGATAACCGCAGGGCCTACGTATGAGAAAATAGACCCGGTGAGATTTATCGGCAACTATTCAAGCGGCAAAATGGGATATGCCTTAGCTGAGGAAGCGGCAAGCCGTGGGGCCAAGGTCACTCTTGTAAGCGGCCCCACAGCCTTGAGCGCAAACCACCGTAACATAAAAGTGGTGAATGTGGAAAGCGCCGATGAAATGCTTGCTGCCGCAGAAACCGCTTTCAACACATGCGATTGCGCCATAATGTGCGCCGCAGTGGCCGACTACGCTCCTTTGGAGCCATCACAGGTCAAGATCAAGCGCGAGGATAACGAAATTCCGGTGATACGCCTGAAAAAAAATCCCGACATAGCCGCCACGCTCGGCAGCCGCAAACGTCCGGGTCAGATATTGGTAGGTTTCGCATTGGAAACTGACCATGAGGATGCGAACGCCCGTAAGAAAATCGAACGTAAGAATCTCGACATGGTTGTGCTGAACTCACTGCGCGACAAAGGCGCCGGCTTTGCATGTGACACCAACAAGGTCACCGTAATAGACCGTGACGGCACCGTCACGCCTTTCCCACTTGAATCCAAGCGTGACACCGCACGCGACATAATCGATCTGATAAAAACGAAAATATGAAATTCAACCTCTCTCCCCTACGCCGGGGCTTAATGACTCTGATGGCTGCGGTTGCGGCCATTTGTACGTGTACGGCCCAAGAGCTCAACTGTCAGGTGGAAGTGAACGCCGACAAGATACAGGCCACCAACAAACAGGTGTTTGAGACCCTCAAAGGCGCTATAACGGATTATTTCAACAACACGAAGTTCTCCAACGCCCAGTTTTCACCGAACGAGAAGATCGAGTGCCGGGTGATGCTGACCGTATCGGAATGGAGCGACAACAACCATTTTACCGGTGACATACAGATTCAGGCAAGCCGGCCTGTCTACAACACCAATTACACTACCACCCTCATCAACTTCCGCGACACAAAAGTGGAATTCGACTATCAGGAAGGGGAGCAGCTGGTGTTCTCGCAGAACAATATGGAAAGCCAGCTTACGGCTATCCTGAATTTCTACGCCTACCTTATACTCGCCATGGATTTCGACAGTTTCGCTCCCAAAGGAGGTGAGCCGTTTTTCGAGCAACTGAAACAGATTGTGCAGCTCGCACAGTCAAGCGGCGAGACAGGATGGAAAGCCTTTGAGGACAACAAGAACCGCAGCGCCGTGCTCTCCGCCTACACTGACGCCTCCACCTCAGTGCTCCGCGATCTGACCTACGAATACCACCGCACCGGCCTTGATGAAATGTCAACCGCGCCCGACAAAGGACGGGCAAAGATCACCTCGGCTCTTGAAAAATTAAGCACAGTGTATTCAGCCTCGCCAATGTCGGTGGGACTGTCGATGTTCAAGGACGCCAAACTCGACGAACTTGTCAACATCTACTCCAAGGCTCCGCAAACCGAGCGTGACAAGGCATACGACATTCTGCGTGAAATTTATCCCACCGAAAACGAACGTCTTCAGAAAATCAAGACAGGCGCTGTAAAATAACGCCTGCACCCTCCATTACCGCAATGCTGAAATCACTCCACATATCCAATTACGCGCTGATTGACCGCGTGGACATAGAGCTTGGCTCCGGATTCAATGTGATAACCGGCGAGACAGGTGCCGGAAAGTCAATTATACTCGGAGCCCTGTCACTTATACTCGGAGGCCGCGCCGACACCCGTGTGGTGGCCGACCGCAACCGCAAAAGCGTGGTCGAAGCCCAGTTCGTAGCCGAAGGCTATTCGGACCTTGACCGCGTGATGGAAGCCAACGATCTTGACCGGGAGGATTCTCTTGTGATCCTGCGCAGGGAAATAACCCCATCCGGCCGCTCACGCGCATTCGTAAACGACACGCCGGTGGCACTTACTGTGATGCGTGAAGTAGCCCTGCACCTGGTCGACATACATTCGCAACACCGCAACCAGCTGCTTGCCGATCCGGCCTATCAGATGGAGATAATCGACAATCTCGCCGGCAATGAAGAGCGCCTGAGATCCTACCGCACAAAATACAAGGCGTTGCGTTCAGCCATGAAAAAGCTGAAAACAATGCGCGAGCAGATACGCAAGGAAAGTGACGACGCCGATTTCACACGCTATCAGTTCGAACAGATCGACTCCCTCGGTCTCTATGAAGGCGAACAGGAGGATCTGGAACGTGAACGCGATATACTTGCCGATGTCAACAATATAAAATCACACGTTTTTGACGCCTTGCAGGCCCTGAGCGACGCCGACAGTAACGCTGTGGCAATGTTAGGGACGGCTACAGAAGCACTTTCAGGCATAGAGGAACATCTTGCCAAGGATGACAACATCATAGAGCGCCTTGAGTCCGTGGCAATAGAATTAGACGACATAGCCTCCACCCTACACAGCTTCGACAACACCCTGTCGGCTGACCCCGGCAGGCTTGAAGCCGTTGAGGAACGGCTCAACACCATATATGCCCTGCAACAGCGCCATAACGTGGATTCCACCGAAGCGTTGCTTGAAATCCGCGACAATCTGGCCGAAAAACTTGAAAGTGTGGACAACGGCGGTGAAATACTCGCCGACCTTGAAAAAGAGGCACGAAAGTCTCTGGCACTGGTAAAGGAAGCGGCAGCCGAACTGACGGACGCACGCAAGGCCACAGCCAACAGATTCGCTGACGACCTGCGGGCCATAGCTGCACCGCTCGGCATGTCAAACCTGCGTTGTGAAGTGCGTGTCAGCCCTGCCGACATATCCTCCACAGGAGCTGACAAAGTCGAATTTCTGTTTGCTTTCAATAAAAATCAGGCTCCACTGCCTGTGGGTGCCACCGCATCGGGCGGCGAAATATCGCGCCTTATGCTTTCAATCAAGTCCATCATAGCACGTCACATGCAGATCCCCTCCATAATATTCGACGAAATCGACACCGGAGTGTCGGGAGAGGTCGCCTCACGCATGGGCGCCATGATGCGTGACATATCAGCGGCCATCCAGGTAACCGCCATAACCCACCTGCCGCAGGTGGCCGCCCTCGGCAACAGCCATTATAAGGTGTACAAAGCTGATGACGAAGAGTCAACCCATACATTCGTAAAGCCTCTTGCCGACATGGATACCCGAATAATGGAGATAGCAAAGATGCTCAGCGGCGCCGACCCCGCACCGGAGGCATTGGCCAATGCCCGCATACTTCTGGAGGCACGGCAGCAGTAACCGGATAAAAAACATCAACCACACCTAATTACAGCATAAACATAACCACGAACCCAATGGACAAGGACGATTACATTTACGGCATACGAGCTGTGACCGAGGCTGTAGAAGCCGGACGCGACATAGAGAAAGTGCTCGTCAAGAAAGATCTGCAAGGCGATCTCATACGACCTCTGCTTGACCTTCTGCGCAAGAACAAGGTTATAGTGCAGCGTGTGCCGGGCGAAAGAATCGACCGCATCACCCGCAAGAACCATCAGGGCGTCCTGGCCATACTGTCGGCCGTGACATATTACCGGCTTGACAATCTCGTGCCTGAACTTTACGAAGAAGGGCTGCTGCCATTTGTAGTGGTGCTTGACGGCATAACGGATGTGCGCAACTTCGGTGCCATAGCCCGTACATGCGAATGCGCCGCAGTCGATGCCATAGTGATTCCCGAACATGGAAGCGTGGGTGTAGGCGGCGACGCCGTGAAAACATCGGCAGGGGCGCTGAACCATATCCCAGTGTGCCGCGAACGCAACATCACCGGAGCCGTGCGCTTCCTCAAGGACAACGGCTACAAGATAGTGGCGGCTACTGAAAAATCCATGATCAACTACACTACCGAAAACTATACCGACCCGGTAGCACTCGTGATGGGAGCCGAGGACACGGGAATATCGCCGGCTGTGCTGGCCATGTGCGATGCTAAAGTATCCATACCCATGCTCGGCAAAATCAGTTCGCTTAACGTCTCGGTAGCAGCCGGAGTGCTTATATATGAAGTAGTCCGTCAGCGTCTTGAAGCCAACCTTGAAGTAATCTGAAACCCTGCTACCATGATAGATGAGATTCTGCGCCATAACCGCGAATTTGTACGCGACGGCGGCTATACCAGATATGCTACCTCTAAATATCCCGACAAGCGGATAGCCATAGTGACATGTATGGACACCCGCCTTGTGGAACTGCTTCCGGCAGCTTTGGGGATCCGCAACGGCGATGTGAAGATGATAAAGAACGCCGGAGGCACGATCACTAACCCGTTTGACTCCACCATGCGGTCACTGCTTGTGGCCGTATACGAGTTGGGTGTGGAAGAGATAATGGTGATAGGCCACACCGGGTGCGGAGTGCAGGGGATGAACGCCGCCGAAATGCTGGAAACAATGCGTTCACGCGGTGTAAGCGACGAGCACATATCACTCATGCGCCACTGCGGTATCGATCTTGACAGCTGGCTTCACGGCTTTGAGGACACAGCCGATGCGGTAGCCGAGACGGTTGATCTGATACGCAACCATCCGCTTATGGCAAAGGATGTAAGAGTAGCCGGCTATATAATGGACTCCGTCACCGGCCAACTTGACACGTTAAGTGGTGATAGAGATTAAAGCGCTGTTCAGATAACCACCATCACACAGGCATAGGCTATCCCCACCGCGAAGGTGAGCAAACCTATCGATGTGAAGATATCACACGGAGCTAAAGGAATAGCCTTGACGGACAACACATGCCCATAGTTAAGTTCGGGGATACAGATCACCTTGGCATACGGATCACGCAAGCCGCTATCCTTGAAACGGCCTGTAAGCCTGCATGACAGTTTCCATATAACATAAGCTATCAGCGATCCGATAACGGCGCCTGTGAGCAAATCGCCCGGATAATGCACTCCGAGATACAGCCGCGAATAGGAATGGAGAAATGCCCACATGAATATGAACACTGTGAAACGGCGCCTGCTTACAAGCAACGACATGAATGTGGCCAATGCGAACGAATTGCCGCCGTGGCATGACGGGAACCCATATCTCCCTCCACGGTAACCGTTTACATTATGCACCAAGTCAGCAATCGGACTCATGGGATGTCCCGGACGGAAACGCGCGCAATACGGCCTGATCACATCGGCTATCAACATATCCGTGGCAGCTATGACGGCTATGATGCACAGCGCTATCACCAATGCTTTTCTCCACACAAACATGCGGAAAAGCATCCACACAATAGCCGCATACATGGGCACCCATACAAACCGGCCCGTAATGAAATACATGAACGAGTCAAAGAAGCTGTTATGCATTCCGTTAAAAGCAAGGAATGTAGCCGTGTCTATATTCTGGAGAAAGTCAATCATTTCTGTTTCTTGATTTTGGAAAGAGTTGAGCAGAGAGTTTGCAGATAAGCTTTTGCCCTTATGTTTTCGGAATCAGGGCCCGGAGAATTGACATTTACAATCTCCATAGCCGTGGAGTCAATAAGGGCGAATACCCCTTTATCGAAAAAGACAGCACGGCCGTGGCGCCGAGGGTCAAGCATGTTGCCGCCGAAAGGAAATTCATTGGCCGAATAAGGTATATCAAGCATCGACAGCAATGTAGGAGCAATGTCAACCTGTGAGGCATAATCTGACATCAGCCGCGGCACCGCGGCAAGGGCGTCGCCCGTAAATATCAGCGGAACGCGGTGACGTGCCACGGGATCCTTAATATCACGCGGATAAGCGTTATAATGGTCCGGAACCAGAATTATCAGCTTACGGCGCGCCGACGGCAACGCATTCAGCCGGTTTACAAAAGCGGTGACACAACTGTCGGCATAAGCGAATGAATTTGCCGCCTTGTGCTTTCCCCGACACCGGGCAAAGTCAGCCGGCACATCAAACGGTTCATGCGAGCTTGAAGTCTGAACCACGGTAAACAGGGGCGCCGGATCAGCCGCAACATGTGAGGATATATCTGAAAACGCCCGGTCAAACAACGGCCCATCGTGCACACCCCATTTGCTGAGACGCTGCGACACCGGAAAGTCAGTGTCCCTCACCACTTTGTCGAACCCCGAATTTACCAGATAAGCAAGCATATTGGTGAAATTGACATCTCCACCATAATAATAGCCCAGCGAATAACCCGCATCTCTTAACTTGCGGGTAAGCGAGGATATGCGTGACGCCACGCCCACATCCTTGAGCACACTGAAGTCAGGTGGCGACGGCATACCCCCGAGAATAGCCGGAAGCGCCCTGTCAGTGCGGAATGTCGTGGCGAAGAACTGAGTCCACATCATTCCGCTGCGGCCCACCGAATCAAGACCCAAAGCAATATTCTCCCCTCCAAGCGAAGGAAAAAGATGGTTGGAGAAGCTTTCTAAAATTATAAGATATATATCCGGGCGCCTGCCGGAAAGTATGGTGGTGTCAGCTTTGAAAGCGTTCCCCTCCTCCATATCGGCAAAAATGCGGGCGGCCTCGACTTCGTCCATAAACCTTATGCCGTCAAGATTATCAGGATGGGCAGCCGAATTGAGAAGACTGAAAGCCGGATTTATGGCTGCATGGTTAAGCTCCTGCCTCTGTGAGAAAAAAGCCGAACTGAGATTAAGCGTCGACACTGTGACTCCACCCCTTATGGGAATGAAAAGCAACGCAGTGAGCAGGGCCGTAACCACAGCTCTCCGCCACAGGGGACCGTCATGTTTCATCGGCCTGCTGTAAAGCCACGCCAATGGAGCATAAAACGCCACCGAAAGGATAATCAGGCAAACCGTGCCTCCTGCAAGTTCTGCCGGTGTGGCACTCGCCATAGCCGACGAAGGTGAAGTTGTGAAATAAAATATGGGGGTGGTGTCGAGTTTAAATCCCCAGTAGCCGTAAAGCACCGCATCAGCCACATAAATAAGGGCAAGCAGTATGGCCATAACCGCAAACCAGCTGCGGAACACCCATTTCCGGACGCCTGCGCTACCGGTGAACATGAAAACCAAAGTCAGCAGCGAAGGCACAGCCGTGAGATATGCAGCCACGGCCGCATCCATCCTGAAGCCATGAGCCATCACCGACATTACTTCGGAAAACGTGACAGAACTGTAGACATCGGCATTGGCAAGCATAAACAGCGGCTTTGCCACAAGAAAAAGCAGCAGGTATATGAGCCAAGTCAATATAAGCCGGATCGGTGCGGTCAACTATCTGAGTATTAGAATCTGTTAAAAGAATTATGCAAAAACTATGTTATTGCAAAGTTAGTGAATTAATGGAATATATATAACTGCCAATCTATTTTTTCCTACCTTTGCAGAACAAATTACACCATCTTCACGTTGGTTAGGTTAAATTACATATAGATAATCCTAAATTATTTATTTATGAAAAAGATTCTCATTTCATTGTTGACAGTTGTCGGGATGGCATTTGCCGCTAATGCGCAAAAAGCTGAGATTACAGCAAGTTACGGAGGATATACCCTTATGGACGCCTGTGATTATCACGATGGCTGGGACGGAGTAAACACCGCATGGGGAGCCTTGAATGTGGGCGTCAACTTCAAGATAGCGCCAAAGTTCATGATCGGCCCGTCCTATACCTTCTCGTCGGCCACGACAAAAGGTGGCAAATACCACAGCAACGTAGCTTACCACGTGATCATGCTTAACGGCAAGTACCAGTACTATTCCAACAGCATTGTAAAACTATACGCCAAACTCGGTGTCGGTGCCGACATATCACACATGCAGCCCCGCGGAGGCGACTCCTATAACCGAGGATACTTCGCATTCCAGCTCACCCCTATCGGCGCAACTGTTGACATCAACAAGACATTCGGTGTGTTCGGCGAACTCGGATTCGGAGCACAGGGCCTGTTGCAGGTAGGTGTGAAAGTGAATCTCTGACAATGTTTCATTTATAACTTTCTACATATGAACGACCGACTCTCCTACGAAGAAAAAAAGGAACTGCCCGACTCTGTGTTCGGGCTTCCCGAACGCCGCGAATACCCCATGCCTGATGCAGCGCATGTGCATGCGGCCGAAGCTTATTTCCGCTATTGTCCCGAAGAACTGAAACCGAAACTCGCAAGGGCCATTCTTGAAAGGGCCAAAGAGTTCGGGGTGGATGTTGAAAGTCCCACAGTGCTTTCATACGCCGAACAATAATTTTCTCTGGCCCCAAATATCGAGATGCCGCTCCCGGGTGGGGAAGCGGCATCTCTTCGTTTATAGATGTTTTCCGTAGTAATTATTTCTTTACAACAGTCCATTTGTAGGGAGCCTGCCCGGCTAAAGGTTTCCACTCATAGCCGGGAGCGGGTTCGATAATCTCTCCGGTTCCCTGTGTGAAACCCTGGTTGCAGAAGTTGCCCCCTTTGAGTACAAACTTCCCAAGCGGATCGCCCGGATGGTCATTGTTGCCGTTAAAGATGTCAGCCTTGTCGTAGGAGCGGAAATTGCCGCCGTTGATGGTGGCCATACCGCCCTGAGCAACATATACGGCATAGAAAGCCTGCGCGTTAGGCTCGTCGGGATATTTGGTCGTGGTGTAAGTGCCGCCATTGATGGTTAGGCGTGAATCTTTCGACGAGGATATTCCACCCTGTACACCTACCACCGTGCAGTTGTCGAACACTGCATCTACATCACCGTTGATCAGTACGGTATATGTCCAGTTCCTACCATTGCGGGCCGAGTTGGAAGTGGATTTGAATGTGCAGTCGGTGGCTGTGATGGTGCCTTGTGAAGTAGCCCACGAACACACAGTTCCGAAATCTGAGTCTATTGTAACGCCTTTGAGAGTTATGGAGCCGTTGCCGTCACGCAATCCTATAGGCGAACCGTCAAGCTTGTTGGCATGCTCTATGGTTATATCCTCAACCGTAAGCTCGGCGTCATACACATTGAAAATGCCGTATGCATCAGCTCCGGTCTTGATGGTGCCGTTACCTTTCACAGTTACTTTGGCGCCATTCTTGAGTCCGATACGGCCCTGGAGATTGCTGGAGAGAGTGCCGTTGACCACAAGTTCGGTATCCTCGGTAATGTCGAAAAGTTCGGCTACCACAACATCGCCGCCCTGCGCGAGCACGCTTTTGAGCTGCTCGGCGTTCTTTACAGGCTGGTTCTTGGCCACATTATATACCATCTTGCCATTGACCTCCTCGCCTATCGAAGAGTAGCCGGGAGCTACAAAATTGCCACCCTTATAGTCATCACCCTTGGCAGGATCCTGATAGTCGAATGTGCCTCCGTAAGCCTTTATATCGCCGTTTGAGCCGTTCTTGAGGTTCAGAACATACCATTTACCGTTGTAATCCTTAGTGGCCGAGAAATGGCCTCCCTTGATCACTACATTGCCACCCTGCGAATAAATAGCGGAGTTAGTGGCATCGTTTATATCGGTACAGGCCACATATGTGCCTCCCTCTATTGTCACTTTACCGCCGGGGGCTGCAACAATACAATGGGTTGCGGTGCCGGCCACAGGAAGCACAGAGCCATCGCCTTTTATCACAAGCTCGCCATCCACCTTTATTCCGCCGGCTATAGTGTGGCCGTTGAGGTCAATTACCATCTGCTTGCCGGAGGCCACTGTAAGATAGTTCTGAGGACCGTCGGCACTCTCGCCTGAGGATGGAAGTTCCACATCGGCGTCAAGCACCACCGAACCGCCTATCTGCGAAGCAAGCACGAGCTGCGACAGAGTATGGTCGGGAGTCTCGAAATCGGGATGTATCTCGATGAAATAGTCAACCTGCGATGTCAGCAGCGAGCCATACACATTGGTGCGGTAATTACGCTGCACCGGAACATTGCTGAGTGTGAGCGTGTTGATTCCTTTTCCATTGTTGTCCTGCATCTCGAACACGCAGTTCACCAGCTCCTTGTCGGCAGTCTGTACGTCCGGATCGCCGGGACGGTTTCCGGTGAGCACATAGTTCATCGACAGATAGGTATAGCCGTCAACCGGGAATATCTCGCCAACAGGTAGGGCATTGTATTCATATACAACATTCACCGGATTGCTCGCTTTGCCGTCAAACAGATTGAGAGTAGTGTAAGCGCCCTCCACAGTGAGCTGTGTCTTGGCCACCTTTGTGCCCACAGCCTCAGCCTGAGCAAGGTCGTTGGTGCCGAAATTGATCTGGGCAAACGGACGGCGAAGGGTCACAGTGCGCTGTATCGCGCCGTTGACAGTAAGCGATTTCTCCACCTGAAAGAACGCGTCGCGGTTATCATCGCCGCTCTTTATCCCGTTATAATCAATGGTTATTGACTGAGTGGCGGCATCAAATGTGTAAGGGGCGTCAGCCTGATCGGCCCAGAACACCACATCGTAGGTTTTACCCTTCACAAGGTTGAGGGTAAGCTTGGCCTGAAGGCCGCTGAACGTTGCCTGTGGAGCTGAGGGATCCTCGCTCGTGAGCACAGGAGTGTTACTGCCGGACTCATAGACGGCATAGGTCAGCTCCGTGGCCTTGGCTCCGTCAGCATAAGCACGCGATGCGAAATTGCCCGGAAGCTGGGCCACAAACGTTACGTTGCCGTCAACGCCTGAATCCACAGCCGGCTCATCGCTCGAACATGATGCCATCAATATGGCAGGCAGTGCAAGAATTGCGATTGTCGATTTTTTCATGATCGTCATTGTTTTGTTGTTAGAAAGGTTAAATATCAATATTGATTATTATTTTATTTCAATGTTGTAGTCGCCGTTGAATCCCGGATCAATACCCATGCCGCCGGTAGCTGTGCCGGTGAGGAATTTTCCGGTAATCTCAGTCAGTTTTCCCCTCACAAGAGGCACTGACACCGTGGGAGTGCTTGATATCAAAGTGCGGGTATGGTTGGAATACACATCCAAGGCAAGCTCCACTCTGGCCTCGCTGCCATTCACAAACACATAATCGAAACCCACCTCGGCCCTCTGGTCATCAAGGCGTTTTATGGAGGCGTCGAAACTCTGCCCCGTGCGCGAGTCCACCGGCTTGTCCACAAATGCGTTATAAACCGACGGCATATATGTGGTATACCTCACCACTATGCGGTAGTCGTCGAGGCTCAACGGCATTCCCTGCCCTATTGACTCGCCGCCGCGTGAACTTTCAGGGCCGCGTGAAAGAAATTCCTCCACGTCCGTCGTCACGAACCGGAAACGGGCCATAGGACGGATCATATCGGCCTCCGCCATGATTACACGGCTATCGCCACGGGATGCGGCCATCATGTCAGCCTCCGTAATGGAAATGCCGGTCATGCCCCGCCATGCCTGACGCAGCTCGGTATTGCCGGGGTGACGTCCACTCTCGTCAGGTATGATACTGATTGCCGACATGTCGGGAGTGGCATAGAACAGATCCCCTGCCGAAATATCCTCGACATAGTCGCTCCAGGCTATTATCTCGTAATTACCTACGGGAAGACTCAGGCTTACGATACGTTCGAACTCGTCACCTTCTGAACCGTCAAGCGTTATCACTCCCGTCACATAGTCCGACGGCACACGCGAATTACGGCTGCTGCCCGACTCGTATATATTCAGAAGATAACGCAACTGAGGCGCAGCATCCGAACGAGAAGTTGCCATAGTCCCGTCCCTGTCATATTCCACAGTGGAATAAAGGGGCATGGAGCCTGCATGATAACGCAAACGCACATAACAGCGCACTTTAGCCGGGCTGTCACCGTCCTCGGGCCACTCATGCACATCGCATCCCGCGGCGGCAAACAGCGTAAACAAAGCCACTCCCCTTAACAAAAGTATATGGAAAAGGCTGTTATTATATATCTTGCAATGAAGCATCACTATGGCTATCTACTTGATTTAAAATGTATATACTATGGAAAGAGCCACATTGTCAATTCCCGCGAAAACGCGGCTGCGGCTATCGATAAGGCGTCCGTCAGGCTCATTGACAAACCGGTCATAGTCCAGATGATAGACACCAAGTCCTATGGCACCCTCAACAGCCCAATGACCTGAACGCCCCAACGGCAATCTGTAGCCCGCACCTATGCCGCCTCCTAATGCAGGATGGTCGCCGTCGCAGTCCTGGATGCGGTATTCCCAACCCGGAAGCGCCACATTATACGACATCATTGCCGCATGGCCCTCAACAAACAGCCCTTTATGACCATCCGAGAACCAGTAACGGACCTCGGGCCGGAACCTGAATGTGCGGAATTTACGGGTGTCACTGCCGTAGTTCCAAGCACTGTAACCGAGATCCACACCAACTGACCAACGGCAACCGAAACCATATTCCACTGCAACGTTGGCCACAGCCGCAGCCCAAGTCGGCACAGATGTGCGCACACTCCAACGGCCTCGCTCACAAGGAGTGGCAGCAACCATCTCAGAAACCTGCGCCGGAAGCGGGCTTACTGCCACCGTGTCGGGACACACCGGCTCAGGACACGGATCAGGCTGCTTGACGCCGGGCTCACGCCATTTCACCGTAACCACACATGCGCGGCGCAAAGCCGGAAGGTAGTCCTCACACAACACATCCCATATCCGGCCACCATCAATCTGCCTGAGCCGATTTATGCGGCGGTTGTTATCCGCAACATCATCATCATTTCCATGGCCGACAATCTCAAGCACCATTTCACTGCCATCAAACGGTCGGGCTGCAAGCATGGCGCGAAGCTCATCCCATGGCACAATGCCATTACCTAATGTAATAGACTCGGAAGGCACACCGCACTCATCCACAAGCCATGCACGCATTGCGTCCATACGCCTCATGGCCAATTGCCGGTTTCGGTCAAGATTGCCGTCGGGCGAGGCATAACCGCTCACATACACCGAATCCACCTCCAGAGCCTTTACTCCTGATGGATATGCCGAAAGTAATTCACGAAGCTGATGTAGCTGCTGACTGTTTGTGGAATACGTGCTGTCAATTGCATAACCGTATATCGGGAAAAACACTGATACCTCGGCAACATCGCGCACGGATATGGATTTATCGGCCCCTGACACAACCGCACTATACGGCAACATCACAGCCATAGCTACTGCCACAGCCGCTTTGCGCCTGATTTTAGCGGTCCGTAACCGCGACATGAAGTGAGAGGAGAAAAATGTCATTAAAGAATGATAATGATCGTGTTTTAAGATTTAAGGTAGTTCCTTTACAAGAAACCGCTGCAAAGATAATTGACACAATTTAAATACAAAACATTTTTAATGATTTTTACTACTAAATCTACCCCTCCCCATTTGAAAATAGTATTTATTAACAATTTAAGCGTAATTTATAGCCATCTGGATTCATTTGTCTACACAACAACCCGCATATAAATTCTACACCTATGACATATTTTAATTAAAAAAATTGACTTTATGAGATAGATAGACCCATATATATTCCGGTATCCGAATTTTAGTTAACTTTGCACCCGCCACATTATTTCTATAATTTGCAAAAATATGATAATGCTTAAATCAGCCCGCATAGCCGACACGGTATCAATAATGAACATCCTCGCATCCGGACGCCGCGCCCAGCGGTTACAAGGATTCACACAATGGGAGGACGGCTATCCGGATGAAGATACCGTGCGCCGTGACATAACTGCCGGCGCCGGACGCCTGCTGGTCAGTGGCTGCACACCAATAGCCTATGCAGCCATAATAACATCAGACCCCGGTTATGAGCCAATTGAAGATATATGGATCCACAGCGGCAATTATGCCGTGCTACACCGCATAGCCATAGCCGACGGCTACCGTGGCCGCGGACTGACGGCACAATTCCTTGATCTCCTTGAAAAAGACGCCCTCCTCAACGGAATTGAAGTGATGCGGGCCGATACAGGCATGGAAAACAAAACCATGCAACACATCCTCACCAAACACGGCTACACTATCCGCGGCCTCGTCAATTTCCCTTGGGGCCCGCGCCTCGCCCTCGAAAAACGAATCGCAGCCACCTGACAATCAGGTGGCTGCAACTAAAATTCGTACCCGGCCCCGGGATAACCATAAGAAAGCACATAGAAACGCCCACAATTAAATGTGATGATAGCCAATAACTTATGCCTAATCTCAATTCTATTGATTTGCTGATTTTTCTATCTTTTTTGCCAAGTAGTACACTTTTAGTACACGTTGTTTGTTATAGAACTGTTAAAGACTCTTTAACCCCCCATTTTACCTTTTGCGTTAGTATGGGTAAATTTGTAGAAAAGAAACTATTATGGCAAATCTCAAGACTAAGAACAAACAAAACCCGAAACTACAACAAGCCACTTTGAGCGACGGTCAAGCAAGTCTATATCTTGAATTTTATCTCGGTCGTACCGAAACACCTGTTCTTGATGAGGACGGCAATCCAGTATATTATACCGACGGAGCAATGAAAGGCAAACCTAAGTACAAAATCAAACATGACCGCCGAAAAGAAAATCTCAATCTATACATTTGGATTGCACCTCGAACCCAACAAGAACGGCTGCAAAACAAAAACACACTCGCACTTGCCGAAAAAATAAGGTTTGAGCGAGAGCAACAATTATTGGAAAATAGAGAGGGGTATCGCTTAAAGAAGGAGCGTATCTCAAATTTCCATGATTTCTTTGAGGAATACATAGAAAACTACACTAAGGCTGATAAAAGAATGATACAATTGGCGCACCGTCGTTTCCAACCAGAAGCCCCGCTGTTTCAATCAAGGAGCTACCATCCATTCGGAAACATACCGTCAAGATTTCGATGTATCCGACGCAGAGGTACAAATCAAGCGCAGCCCCACGGACAACAAATTTCACCTCCACATCAACGGCACACGTGTGTTCCAATGGCTCAAAGAGCAATGGCAACGCCTAAAACAAACTTTCAGCCGGGGCATTAGACGCTGACACCATCACAACGACAATAACGGCTATCCATAAGAATATCCTCAATAGGAAGGATAGCCGTTATTTTTTCCAAGGCTTGAACACTGAGATTATCACGATTGATATAAATCCAACCAGCTGAATAATTCCGGCAATGGCGATGTTTCTCACATTTATCCAATACTGTGCGAGATATTCTGTTGTAGGCATTACACCCTCAATGTATGCGACATTCTCTTTTATAAGCATCCCCATATATCCGGCTCCGATTATGACCAGCGCAATAGTCAACAGCCATTTCACTTTCAGCCAATTATGCTTCCAAAATCCCCATTTGGTGAATATGGCGTATATGATAGCGGTGATGACTATACCGATACCGCCCGGAATCAGAAAAAACTCATCAATTATAAGCTGGTCTATCGCAGACATATACACCATCTCATTATTTTTTGGGGATGAACCCATCTCCACACATATCAGCGCCATTACTCCGCCAATCCACATGATTGCGAAGATAAGGTGAAATATTTTTAGGATTTTCAGTCCTTTCGGGGTCATTGTTCTCATTGCTTTTTTCTGCAAAGTTACTGCGAGGCCGCAGGACGCAACGATAACAATTGTAAATTAAATACTATTGGCGTTTTCTTATTCGAGATAATGACACTGGTGTTATTCCAAGATAGGAGGCGATATAGTGCTGCGGAACTCGTTTGATTATATCCGGCCTTTCTTTCAACAGTTCTTCATATCTCTTCGCGGGAGTGTTCCTTATGCGCGACAAAAATAGAGATTGGTAAGTATGAAAACGCTCCGCCAATGTCCGTTCAAACATATCACGGGCAAAATCGTGTGATTTGATAAACTCAAAAAAGGCATTTCTATTGACCGCAACAAGTTGGGTAGGTTCTATACTTTCCAACGAAAACAAACTTGGCAGACGGTTGTAAAGGCTGTCAAAAGACGCTACCATTTCATTCTCAAAGAAAAACTGAAATGTTATATCCCTGCCATCATCATTGAAAAACAGCCTCAATGCACCATGCTCAATAAAGTACATGGTGTCTGCAATCTCCCCTTCCTCCAACAAAAGAGTTTTCGTCGTGACTGAAATCTTCGGTTGTGATGAGAGGAAACCGCTCAAAATCTTACGCCGAGTGACATCTATATTTTCAAGCCATTCCATAAGAGCCGGGGTAACTTTAATTTTTATCAATCCTTGTATTCGGCACTAAGTATGTCCATGACTTCGGATAGATATTGTTCAGAATCAGCGAATTATAGAACCTCCACCAATCCACACTCCATCTTCAATAGTTACAGGCAATGCTATTGTATCGCATATTGAAGCACCGGGGCTTTTTCTTTCCGGCATTCTCTCTGAAAGTTTAACCGAGTGTGTGGCTGTAAATATCTTGACATCGGGAGCAATCATTACGTTATTGCCGATATTGATTCTATTATTGTCAAGAAAAGTACAGTTCATGTTAACTATAACCTTGTTCCCGAAATGTATATTTCTGCCATACTCACATCGAAAATCAATGTCAATTATACATCTTCACCGATACTTCCAAACATTTCCCGGTAGATACGCTGTTTCGCCTCATTGTCGGCATAGTCGGTATCCCGCAGTTGGCGAAGTAGCCGCTTTGTGCGGACTGCCATCTCGGTTATTTCGGGGGAAGAACCATCAAAAGGCTCTCCAGCCATACATTTTTGGTATTCGGTCATAAGGTGGGAGCGTTCATTAGAGAGGTTAAATCATATGCAAATTTAACGATTTTTTCTCAATGCCCGGCGATTCCAAGCCTCAAATCATCGGAAAATCCATCGAACAAAACGAAATTAAATAAAACAAACAGCCATTAAAAATCCCAAAATCATTGCTGCCGTATTGTTCGATTTTCGCAAACAGTACACTTTTAGTACACCTTATAAAAGAAATAACGACTGTAAATCAAATGATTAACAGTCGTTATTCGTACCCGGACCCGGGATCGAACCGGGATGGATTGCTCCACCGGTGTTTGAGACCGGCGCGTCTACCGATTCCGCCATCCGGGCTTGACGCGGTGCAAAGGTACGCAGACTTTTCCTTTTCTGCAAATATTTTTACATCCGCCTCCGCTGGATCAAGCACAAAAATGCGTCATATGGCGAGGAAACCTGCTGCCTGGCGCAGAAACGGCGCCTCAGAGGCGGCATCCTTCTCCCACCAGGCATGCATCTTGGCCCCGGCCTCATCATGAAGTGCCGCCAGTTCGCCGGCACTAAGTCCAATAGAAGCCTTGTCCCAGCGGGGCAACAGAAGCGCAAGCGAATTACGCGACGCCTCTGCCGCAAGAGTCTCCGTAAACACGGCCATAAACCTCTCCGGACTCCCCTTTCCGGCTGCGGCCAATGCGCATTCCACATCATCAAGCGTGCATTCCGTCCCTCCGAAATCCAGCATTACAGGCCTTATATCCTCTATTACCGGGACATTTATCTCTGCCACAACCCCGCTCATAACGTGGTCAATCAAGGTGGTATACACATCTATGCCGCTGCGCCGGTGATGGTCGGCCAAATGCAGTCCGCGCAGGTTGCGCCCCGCTTTCAGCAGTTCAAGGCCGTCCATAGCGGCACCCACGGCAGAAGCCGGAAAAGGATCATATGATACGGGATTAGCCTTTAAAGTACGTTTGTCACGCGACGGCCATTTCGATATGTCGCGCATAAATCCTACACTCTTCAGCGCGGCACCGGGAATAACCGACGAACCCTCGGTATCGGCCGTGATATAGGAATAAGGCAGCCGCAGCGAGTCAAATGGCTTGTAGTGACGGCCCATGACCACACTGTAAGCCCCAACTCTCGCCGGCCACATTATGTACGAATCGCTTCCCATCTTCACCCCACGGCAGCATACCCCGAAATGTTTGGGCCCCGCCTTATACCTGTGGTTGCTGAAATTGGTTCCCGATCCGGCATTGAAAAAAGAGGTCATAACCCCTATCAGGAGGGTTGACTTGTGCATCGACACAGTATGCGGCCCGGCAAACAGAGCCTCGCTCTCCCCACCGTCAAGCATTGAGTTGTCGAATATCAGCGAATGGCGCGATGTGAAACCGCCTGAAAGCGTGCACCCCTCACCCACAAACGAATGCTCCACGATGCATCCGTCAGTTATCACAGCTCCCGGCCCCGTCATAAACACCGAAGCTATCACTCCGGCACCTATACGCGACCCGTCGCCTATCACACCTTCGCACAACGCGCAAGCTCCCTCCACCACGGCACCGGCACCCACGGCCACATTGCGTAATTCACCGCAATTCCTCACGGTGGCACCGACACCGACAGTCATTCCGTAACGGTCCGAAGCCGCGGCACGACAACACTCAGGCTCCCACAGTGAAGAGGGAATACGATCCCGCAACGACACAAATGCACGGGCAGCCACAGCCGTAAGACCCGGATAAAGAGGCACATCCAGCGAACCTGTCTCATCAAGCACATCCACCTTCGCGCCGTAACCGCATGACGCCCCGGGATCCATCGACAGAAGGCCTATATTCTCCAACGTCACTTCCGAGCCGAGCGTCACGCCGCCGGCAAATGTCACATTATGTATCCGTGAAGTGTCAAACTCGCCAGCTGCGTCCACCTTTACAGTGCACCCCGGAGCGAAACGGCACCCCTGCCTCGTAAGAGCCTCACGCTCATTCGGCGCTAATATTCTCGTCGTCATATTTCTGATATAAAAAATCGTTATACGGAAAGCGCGTAAGATGTATCTCCTTGGCTTTCTCATAAAGCATACGCCGCAGCTCGTCAACATTAGCCCCCGTCTTGGCCGATATGAACACACAGTTGTCGTGCATCTTGTGCATCCATGTCGACTTCAGCTGATCCAGCGACATGTTCTCGCGCCCTGCCGGAGTCAGGTCATCCGCATCCTTGGGCTTATATGTGAATGCGTCTATCTTGTTGAACACCATTATCACGGGCTTCTCCTGTCCGTCACACAGCTCGTTGAGCGTCTTGTTCACCACATCTATCTGCTCCTCGAAGTTGGGATGCGATATATCCACCACATGCACCAGTATGTCGGCCTCACGCACCTCGTCGAGCGTGGATTTGAACGAATCCACCAAATGGGTCGGGAGCTTGCGTATGAACCCCACCGTATCCGTTAGCAGAAACGGCAGATTGTCGATAATGACCTTGCGCACAGTTGTATCGAGAGTGGCAAACAGTTTGTTTTCAGCAAACACATCGCTCTTGCTCAGCAGGTTCATTATCGTCGACTTGCCCACATTGGTATATCCCACCAAAGCCACACGGGTAAGTTTGCCGCGGTTCTTGCGCTGGATCGACTTTTGCTTGTCGATCGACTTCAGTTCCTCCTTGAGCCGGGCTATGCGGTCGAGGATTATGCGGCGGTCAGTCTCTATCTGCGTCTCGCCGGGGCCTCGCATGCCGATACCGCCACGCTGCCTCTCCAAGTGGGTCCACATACGTGTAAGCCTCGGCAGTAGATACTGGTACTGGGCCAGCTCCACCTGTGTCTTCGCATTGGCCGTCTGGGCGCGTTTTGCAAATATGTCGAGAATAAGGCTCGTGCGGTCGAGTATCTTCACCTGAAGCTCCCGCTCTATGTTGCTGACCTGTTTCGACGTAAGGTCATCGTCAAATATCACCATGCCTATCTCGTTGGCCTGCACAAACTCCTTTATCTCCTCTAACTTACCTTTACCCACAAACGTGCGCGGATTAGGATAATCAAGCCGCTGGAGAAACATCTTCACTGTCTCCGCCCCGGCAGTATCGGCTAAGAACGCCAGCTCATCGAGATATTCTCTGGCTCGGGCCTCGCCCTGTGCCGAAGTTATCAGCCCCACGAGCACCGCACGTTCCGTGTCAGTTCTGTCTATTATAAGGTCTTTCATTGCTGTAATCGTAATCTTTTGTCATATCGGAATATGTGATGCAAACATCCCCGGACCAGCATTAGTTGCGGTGTGTGAAATAATAATCCACCGTCGTCCCATCATCAGTCACATATCTCAGGTGCATCTTCGATCCCGTCATTTTCACTATGTCGAAATCAATGATGCGGTTCTTTGGCAGATGTAGCTGTGGCGGCGGAGCATATCCGGCCTCTCCCGGCGGAATGCCGTCGGCCGAATTCTGGAAATTCACCTGAAGCACATGGCCTGATCCGGTCTCTTTCCATGTGGCAAAATGCGCATCCTCATCGTGATGCACCGACACTACTGTAATTCTCAGCACATTGTTTTGGAACGCCCACGATATATTACGCCCGTAATCCTCGTCCATAACCCCGTCGAGAGTCATACGGTCAAGGGTCCATGTGCCGTAATAAGGGCCTATGTCGCCGTTGTTCGTACAGGCAGCCGCCACGGCCACCCACAGCAGCACAAATATCCGTATTATACTTTTATTCATCATCATTTCCTGTTGGCTGATGGTTTTATGTCAAACACGCCGTCATAGCTCACCGACACGAGGGCGCCGAACGAATTTCCCGGCATTTTTCCCCGGTCAAGCCCAAGTTGGGCCGTGATTTTAAGCCCCTCCACCGACGGAAGCGCATACACACCCTCACACATGGCCATGTATGAATGCACAGGCTCCGGCAGCGGCAGCAGCGGAGTGCCGAAAGCTCTCCGGTAACCGAATTTCACACGGTAACGCAACCCCTTGGCCAACTGACCCTTTACTGCCACATGAAAGCCGTGGAACCGGTTCAGCAGAAACAGCGGATACCCGTCCGTGTTATATATCGGACTCATGGCCATAGGGGTGCCGAGCGCCATGCCGCAGTTGGCATAAGCGTTGTAGAAATAATTGTTGTAATAGTCATCGCCTCCGGTGGCCTCCCCGGTCACCGTAGTGCCGGGATTCAGTCCGGGAGCCCAGTGCACGGGCCCGCTCATGTCGCGGAAATCCACATATTCCGCCACAGCGCCATCCACCCACCATGGAGCCGGAGCATCATACTCCACACCCCACAGGCCGTCCCATTTGTTGCAGCGCCCCATGCTCGAGCCATCCTCCCATAGCCATTGGAAATAGCCCTTCAGCTTATGGCCTCCGGGCAACCGGTAACGGGCCATGAAATTCCACGAGCCGAGAGTCTGTCCCTCATAGAACATATCGCCCGATCCTTCGGTGGGTATGAACATGTCCCAGAACTGTTTCAGGCCCTCGCCGTTATGGGTCACCGACTCTATCCGTCCGTTCTTATATTTATAGGTAGTGCCGCCGAACAGTCCGGCTATCTGTGCGCCGATCATCACCGACAGAGGTTTATCCGGATTGGAACGCAGAAAAATATCCTTGTAGGTATACAGCTGGCCGAGGGTTATATGGCTGTTATAATAATTGTAATGGTCCTTTAGCCACGCATCCTGAAAAAACTTCCCGTAGGCTATGCTTCCGGTTATCTGCACCCACCCTTTTGTGAGAGGTATATTCTGAAAATCTATGAACCCGGCACGCACCTGAGGTATAGGCACGGCATTGCCGCTATGCATCAGGTCACCCGAGGTCAGGTCATTGTCAAGCCAGTCCGAACCGCGCTCCTTCATCCCCACAAACAATTGCAGCGACCTGTATTTCACCGATCCGTAAAGCTCCTGAAGCCTTACCGCCGCAGGGCGGCAGTCACGCACCGTCCATCGGCCCCCCTCCTCACCTTCCGGCACAAAACGGCCATAAGCGGTGGATGAAGCGAATCCGCCCATGGCAGCCACACCGTAAGCCCAGCTGAAACGCCTGGTAGTGTCCATGTCGTGACGTGCATAAATCCCGGCAAGCGTATTGAATTTCTGTGTCAAGGTGCCGTGACGCAACGACGCCATATAAAAAGGCGCGAACTCGCCCGAAGCTCCCGACGCCGTCACCTGTGCCCCGTAGTCGATCTTTTCAGCCCCCGAAGCACACAGCGCCCCTGAAGCCAAACCGACCGAAATAAGTATGCTTAGTCTATGTTTTGACATTGTCATTAAATTTGGTTGCAAAGTTAAAAAAAAATTGTACTTTTACGCCGTAACACTGCCGGCAACTTAACCGCCCGGCACCCCTACACCATGAAACGGTTGTTGACCATACTTACAGGATGGATAACGGGCGTATGCCGCTTTTACCGCGACGGATTCCGCGAAATGACCACGGGGCGCACCCTGTGGCTGATCATAATAATAAAGCTCGTGCTGATATTCGCAGTAATGAAATTATTCTTCTTTCCCGACATTCTTCAGCGCGACTACGATTCGGACGATGCCCGGGCCGGAGCCGTAAGATCATCGCTCCTTGACTCGCGGCGACTCTGACCCACCTACAATCCGTAATATCAGCAAATATACAATTAAATAACTCAATACCCTTTAACTATTATTACAACTATGAACGATTTAATGAGTGTGGTAGACTGGTCGCGCGCGCAGTTCGCTCTGACCGCCATGTACCATTGGCTCTTCGTGCCCCTCACATTGGGCCTGTCGGTAATAGTGGCCGTAATGGAGACAATCTATTACCGCACCGGCAGCCAGCGGTGGAAAGCCATAACCAAATTCTGGATGAAACTGTTCGGAATCAACTTTGCCCTCGGCGTGGCAACAGGTATAATCCTTGAATTCGAATTCGGCACCAACTGGAGCAACTACAGCTGGTTTGTCGGCGACATCTTCGGGGCACCCCTCGCCATCGAAGGCCTGTTGGCATTCTTCATGGAATCCACTTTCATCGCCGTGATGTTCTTCGGCTGGGGGAAAGTGTCAAAAGGGTTCCACCTCTCGGCCACATGGCTCACAGCCATAGGCGCCACACTTTCGGCCACATGGATCCTCATAGCCAACGCATGGATGCAGAACCCCGTGGGCATGGAGTTCGACCCGGCACAGATGCGCAACGTAATGGACAACTTCTGGGATGTGGTGTTCAACCCCGTTGCCATACACAAGTTTTTCCACGCAGTGTTCAGCGGCTGGGCATTGGCCGGAATATTCGTCATAGGCGTAAGCTGCTGGTTCCTCCTGCTTGGCCGCAATTCCGATTTTGTCATCCGGTCCGTGAAAGTGGGCGGATGGATCGGCCTTGCAGGCATGCTCGTAACCCTATGGTCAGGCGACGGATCCGCTGTCGACACAGCCACCTACCAGCCCATGAAGCTCGCTGCCATGGAAGGCCTTTATGAAGGCGGCAACGGAGTGGAGATCTCGGCATTCGGTATCCTCGACCCTGACAAGAAACCCGGCGACGGCAAGGATCCCTTTCTCTTCAACATAGCCATTCCCAAAGGGCTTTCGTTTCTCGCCACACACGATTTCAACGGATATGTGGCCGGTATCGACGACCTTTCCAAGATAAACGCCGACCGTATAGCCTCAGGCCACCTCGCCCATGAGGCACTCCGGGCCTACGACACCGCCGCTGCTGCATCCGACACCGCCGCAATGGCCGCTGCCACAGCCTCGCTGCGTCAGTATTACCCCGACTTCGGCTACGGCTACCTGTCTTCGCCCGCTGAAGCCATCCCCCCGGTAGCCCTCACCTACTATTCCTTCCACATAATGGTTCTTACCGGAGGCTATCTGCTACTGTTCATCATTGTGGCCCTCTATGCGGCCTACAAAGCCCCGCACCTCTACAGCCGCCGCTGGTGGCAATGGGTGGCCTTGCTCGGCATAGCCGTAGTGTGGGTATGCAGCCAGGCAGGATGGGTCACAGCCGAGGTAGGGCGCCAGCCGTGGATAATCGAGGGCCTCATGCCTGTGCGCGCGGCCATATCGTTCATCTCCACCGAAACCGTACGCCTCACATTCTGGCTCTTCGCCGCTATATTCACGGCACTGCTCGCCGCCGAGATGTCAATAATGGTGAAAGCCATACGTTCCGGATCAAAAACCGATTACAACAATATCCCCGATTAACCGCAAGCCCTTAAACCGCATCAATTATGTTTACACTTGAATTTCTACAGAACTACTGGTGGTTCGTGATCTCTCTCCTCGGGGGCTGCCTCGTGTTCCTGCTCTTCGTTCAGGGGGGCCAGACATTGTTCGTATTCAACCGCGACAAAACCGAAAAGGAGCTGATGGTAAACTCCATAGGCCACAAATGGGAACTCACTTTCACCACCCTCGTGGTATTCGGCGGAGCGTTCTTCGCTTCCTTCCCACTATTCTATTCCACAAGCTTCGGAGGCGCCTACTGGCTATGGATGCTCATACTATTCAGCTTCATAGTCCAGGCCGTGAGCTATGAATACCGCTCCAAACCCGGCAACCTCTACGGCACCGCCACCTACGACACCCTCCTTTTCATCAACGGTTGCGTGGGCTGTGTGCTCCTCGGCGTGGCCGTGGCCATGTTCTTTTTCGGAGCCGAATTCACCGTCAGCCGCGGCAACCTTCTCGACAGTTCCTCCCCTGTCATATCCCGCTGGGCCTCCACCCACGGCTTCGAAGCCATAGCCTCGTGGCGCAATCTGCTGCTCGGGTTCACGGTGCTCTTCCTTGCCCGCACCCTCGGGGCAATGTACCTGCTTGCCACGGTAAGCGCAAGCCCCGGCTTTACCGCCCGTTACAAACGCTCCGTGCTCATCAACGGAGTAATATTCACGGTGCTCTTCCTCGGTTTTGTGGCAGTGCTGCTCACCGCCGATGGCATTGACGCAGCCGGTCAGGCAGTTCCCTGCAAATATCTCGGCAACCTGTTCGGCTCCTGGTGGATCCTCGTCACATTCCTTTGCGGCGTACTCCTTGTGCTCGCCGGCATAGGCCTCGGGGCATTCACCGCCACCGGTGCCAAAGGCATATGGTCCGCAGGCGCCGGCACAGTCCTCGCCGTCATGGCACTTTTCTGGATAGCCGGCTACAACGGCACAGCCTACTACCCCTCCCTTACCGACCCTGCATCCTCGCTCACCATAGCCAACAGCTCCTCATCACGCTTCACCCTTGAAGTCATGACTTGGGTCACACTCCTCGTACCCGTCGTGCTGTGGTACATATCCACCGTGTGGCGCGCCATGACCCGCCATTCCATTGACGAAAAAGAGCTGCGCAGCCCCGACAACGAAAAATACTGATCCCCCATTCCCCCCATTGCCGCACCGGGCCTGACTGTTTCCTCCCACAGTCAGGCCCGGTCATCATATTTCCACCCCCTTGCCCGATTTCACATCATGCAACATTACCGCGCAATTATTGTTCAAAGTATAATTTATGACCCATTTCTTTAAAATTTATTTTGATTTTACAAACTTATTTATTACATTTGCACACAGACGCCTAACCACATCCGTTTGACACATCTTTTTTTTCTTATCCATTAAATCATTTGCTTATGAACCACACCATTACCAAACTTTGGACATTCTGTCTCCTCACAGTTTTGTCCATCAACGGTTTGTCGGCCAAGACGTTGGATTTATCCTCCCTCACCCTATCGGATAAATCGGCAACCACCCCGCAGCGCAACGTCTCATCCGGCAAATTTGCAATCACAGTTTCCTACACCATCCCCGATTGTGAGATTATAGAGGACGCTGTGAAAAAAGGGGAATACAGTTGCCATATCCCCGGATTCAGCCAGACGGTAGGAGTCATAGGCCCCTCACTCCTCGAACGTATAGATAAACTCTATGTGCCCTGGAAAGTCAATTGCGAAATCAAGGTGACTGACAGCGTATATGTGGAATATCCTTGTAAATTAGTTGCCTCATCGCCTATTCACGATCCGTATGGAAATGTAATCTATCTTGAAGACGCATCAAAATCTTCAACAGATGAATTTTATGCTCCAAAACCTGTATCCATATGCAATGACCAGTATATGCGTGGCAGCAGATTGGTTTCCGTGAAAGTAAGGCCGGTTGTATATGATGTGACGAATTCAAAAGTCAGGATACTCAAACGGCTTACTTACAGAGTCTCGATAGGCATGATGAGCCTATCCGAAAAATCCCGTGCGGCTGTCAATCCCGATATTCCTATGGCCGACCGTGAGTTTCTATCCGGTATTGTTGTGAATCATGACATGTTATTGGACACCACCCGTTATCAGATAGCGGACACAGTGGAGGTAGGACGCTATGAGATTAAATCCAACCCTGATCCCCAATCCTATCTCATTGTATCCACTTCGAAATTCAAAAGTGCGGTCGACAAACTGGTTGAATGGAAACGTACTTTGGGATTTACAGTCCACACTTCCTTTAATTCCGGTTGGACGCCTGAAACCATCCGCGCCAAAGTCAAGGAACTTTACGCAGCCGACGAGAATCTGCGCTATCTACTCATTATAGGTGATGAAGAGGATGTACCCTCCTGTCCGTTTACTGTTGTTACACCCCCCTATTTGGGCGAGATTGGAGAACCTGGGTATAGCAAATATTCCGACAATGAATACGGATGTATTGACCAGATCGGGTATCACAGTCAGGATGTGTTTGTAGGGCGTATTCCTGTGTCCACGTCAGTAGAGGCTGATAATTATGTAGACAAGCTTATTACGTATGAAAAAGAACCACCCACTGATATCAAATTCTATGAAACAATATTGGGGATAGCTGGATTTGAACCTGAACGCAAGACCAATGAAAATAAGACTCCCAATATCCACAAAGAGGATATACCATTTATTGAAACTACAGAAGTAATTCGCAAACATATTCAGAAACAGAAATTTTCCGCTATCTCACGCTTTTCTAAGTATCCGTATAAAATGGAGCGGATTTATTATGCTCATCCCAAAGACACCTTATTGGTATGGAATAAAAACGATTCGGTACCCACAGAACTCTTGCGGCCTAATTTTGCATGGAATGGAAATGCCGATGTCATTTCCGATAGATTGAATAAAGGCTGTTTATTGGCGTTTGTACATACCCATGGATCTGAATATGACTGGTCTCCACCCTTCTTTTCAAAAACGCATGCAACGGCCCTGACAAATGGAAACCGGCTTCCAATTATATTTGCACCAGGTACTTGTAAAATAGGCGCTTTTAAAAACGACTGTGTAGTAGAATCATTTATACGTAACCCTAATGGAGGGGCAGTAGCTATGCTAGCAAACACTAACTGGGGTTATAGTTGGTGCGCTGATGTTTTGGGCGTATGTCTCATACGAAACATTTGGCCCAAGCCCAACATAAAAGAAGATTTTTTAAAAGAGATTTATTTCTCTGATTTAGATCCGGTAAAGAGTGCCACTTATGTTTTAGGCCCTTTATTGGCGAAATCGTTGTCGGACACTGAGGTGGCTTTCCCAAAGATAGGCCTTTATAAGGGATATATTCATAAAATAATTCATATATTCGGGGATCCCGGCATGGAATTCCGTACAGGCCCACCTACAGAATATGAAAATCTATCTGTAAAGTTGAATGAGTCTGGTCAGGTATCCGTTTATGCATTTCCCCCCTTTCAGTCCCTGCGTGTATCCTACTATGATAAAAAATCCGGTGAAGTAGGCAGATTCGTAGGTTCGGGTGTTACTTTCACGCCTGAAAATATCGAACATACGGTGATCTGTGTGCAAGGACACAACAAGAAAACCAAGATTTTCACATACGCCGATTTACAGAACGCCTCTTCTGCCCAAAGTAAATCTGCCCCGCAAAATCTGATTAAGTCAATATCACCCTCCCCCGCCTCGGGCTACCTCAATATAGTGCTGAGGGAAGAACTACCTGCCGGTGGGGATATAATAATGACCGGCGTAAATACGGGTGCTGATTTCAATTATTCCATAGAAACCGGCAGTTCTGAAATCTCGATTGATACATCAGCCCTTAAAAATGACACATATATCGTTGTCCTAAAAGTGAATAATGAAATATTGGATACAAAAAAGATAATAGTCAAACATTAAATTATAAATTGTATGAGAACAAAAATATTAATTGCTGTTTTGGCAATACTGTGCTCAATAACAGCCTCTGCCTACAACATTCCTGAAGATGGATTCGAAAAAGATGGCTTCATATATGAACCTGTATACCTTGTAGATGAAGCGGTATATTTAATCGGTCATACACTATCAACAAAAACTTGGAATGAGAAAATCGAACTCCCAGGACACGTCACTGATGAATCGGGCAACGAATATGATGTGATCGGAATCGGCTCACAGGCATTGAAAGATCTATACATCCGGCTTCTGATTGTACCGCCCACTATTCAGACTATTAATGGGTGGGCATTCTCTGGAAGCAGGATAATCCGAATGAATATCAAACCGGGCAATCTCGGCGTCATTGAGCCTTTTGCTTTTTCAAATGTTTCATCAGCTGACGAAATGATTGTATTCGAAGTTCCGGAAGGCGTATCGGCCATTTGCCGAGACGGACTATACAACAGCTCTGTATTTGGAACACTGGTACTCCCCTCCACCCTTAAATCAGTCGGTCCACTCGCGCTTTCTGGAAATTTCGGTGTCCGGAGAGTTGTAATAAAAGCTGTTGAACCACCTGTCATGACAGATGCCGCATTCGGACTGAAAGGACGGTGGTCAACTGCTATGCAAGAACTCCCCATACCTGTCAGCGGAGCTGTATTGGCAGTGCCCAAGGGATGCGTTGAGAAATACCGTCAGGCGTCAGGATGGAGCCGGTTTGCAAACATTGAGGAGATGACTCCGGAGGAAGCTGCCGGAATTGTCGGGATCCCGACTGATTATCCCTCACCCATTATTGAAGCCACCGGAAGCCGCGGAGCCATCAACGTGAAGGCAAATTCAGCCACAGCCGTGCGCATCACTGACGTCCAGGGCCGCACCGTGGCCTCTGCCACCATAAGCGGTTCCCACACATTCTCGCTCCCGCAAGGAATATACATAGTCAGCGCCTCTCGCCACAACATAAAGGTAAAAGTGGACTGACCCAAAATCTGTCATGAATTAAAAATCCGGTGAAGTCGGCAGATATAATAGTCAAACATTAAAAACATAAGAATATGAAAACAAGAATATTGATAGCTGCTTTTGCTATAATGTGCGCCATGACAGCTTTCGCCATTCCCACAGAAGAAATTATTTTCGAAAAAGATGGACTGAAATATCAAACATGGAGCCTTACGGATGGAGTGGTATCTCTTATCGGACACAATCTGCAAAAAAACAAATGGAATGAGGAATTTGAGATACCTGGCCATGTCACCGATGAATCAGGTAACGAGTATGAAGTGATCCACATCGGGACACATGCATTGGCCGGACTGTACATACGTCATCTTACAGTACCCCCTACCATCCAGTCCATTGATTCGGAAGCTTTCAGCTGGGGTCGTATACTCCACCTTACCCTGAAGCCAGGTAATCTCAGGATTATCGAATCAGAATCCCTAAGCTATGTCTATTCATGTGAGACTATGACTGTATTGGAAATTCCTGAAGGCGTTTGTGCTATCGCCAGTTTTGGATTATATAACAGTGAGCTATATGGGACTCTTGTACTCCCATCTACACTGAAAACCATCGCGCCGCGTGCTTTTATCGGATGTGGGTTTATAGGCAGAGTTGTGGTAAAAGCCATCGAGCCGCCGTTTATGACCGATGCCGCATTCGGACTTAATGGATATCCACAGTCTTCGCCTGACTTATCCATTGTTCCAATAGGTGTGGATAATATTGTATTGGCAGTGCCTAAGGGATGCGTTGAGAAATATCGTGAGGCGTCGGGATGGAGCCGCTTTGCGAACATCGAGGAGATGACTACGGAGGAAGCTGCCGGAATTGTCGGGATCCCGACTGATTATCCCTCACCCTCTATTGAAGCCTCAGGAGGCCGCG
>URII01000011.1 GCA_900547825.1 uncultured Porphyromonadaceae bacterium | reverse complement strand
CGGCTGTTACTGTGTCAAGTATGGCGGCATAGTCCAATGGCTTGTCCCTGTTGTCTAAGATGGTTCCGGACAAAAGACCCATGATGGAATTGACGAAGCGGGGATCGAGGGCGGCTACGGCTGAATCTATCTGCGCGGGCGTGGGCGTCTCCATCGGGGGCAGTATGTGTTGGATCTTGTTGAGTATGGCGAGGGCTTCCGGACGGCTGAGCGTGTCGGGAAACCGGGTGGATGGATCGGCTATCGGGGTGGGGAGCTCTTCGAGGCTAAGCACGGAGTCCATGAGGCGGTAGGCTTCGGCGGTGACAGAGTCGCAGCGGATTCGGAGACGTTCCACATTCTGTTCGGATGCGGGCCCGGAATAACATATCAGGGCCGAGAGGCCGACGATGGCGGAGGCGATGGTGAGGCGGAAGGGTAGAGTAGAGGTCATGGGCAATAAATGTTTAATGGGTTATTGAATACAGGTTGGTTGAATCATTTAGGTGGGTAAATATAGGAATAAATTTTCTATATGCAATAGGAATAGATGATTTTTGTGGCTAAACGGTCGATTTAAGTCCTTGTGAAAGCTTTCGTGGGTGCTCTTGGAGTAAAGAAGTGCGGAATTGTTTGGCAGTTAGAAAAATAAGTGCTAAATTTGCAGCGGTTTTCGGGCTACATGCGCCCCGCTGTTCGCTAACCTGTTGAGGGATAGGTGGATAGTAGGCGTGTGATGTGTGCGTGAGAACTGCTTGAATGGAATAAGAAATATAAACCATAGTAAAATTTAAAGTTTAAAACCAACTAAGATGCCTACAATTCAGCAATTAGTAAGAAAAGGACGTGTGGCACTTGAGGATAAGAGTAAGTCGCCCGCACTTGACTCATGTCCGCAGCGTCGCGGCGTGTGTGTGCGCGTTTACACCACCACCCCCAAGAAACCTAACTCGGCAATGCGTAAAGTAGCCCGTGTGCGCCTTACCAACGGTAAGGAGGTCAACAGCTACATACCCGGCGAGGGACACAACCTTCAGGAACACTCGATCGTGCTCGTGCGCGGCGGCCGTGTGAAGGACCTTCCCGGTGTGCGTTATCACATTGTCCGTGGCACTCTCGACACATCCGGCGTTAAGGACCGTACACAGCGTCGCTCGAAATACGGTGCCAAGCGTCCGAAGGCTGCCAAGAAATAAGCCCGGAGCACTCCTGATCTTACGCTAATCGAAAATCGAAACCGACGGCGCCGGAATGCGCCGGAATCAAGAAAACAAAAGTTATCAACACTTCGTTTCTTTTGATTTATTGGAAGGCTAAAATTCAACAGGTTGAGTAAACGAACGCCGGAGGGCGCCGTTGAAGATTCAAAGAAGAAAGCAACCAAGAAGCTCTAAAGAACGACAACACAAATTTAAAATGAGAAAGGCAAAACCTAAGAAACGGATCGTGCTTCCTGATCCCGTTTTCCACGATGTGAAGGTGTCGAAGTTCGTCAACCATCTGATGTATGACGGCAAGAAGAACACTTCCTACACCATTTTCTATTCAGCCTTAGAGACCGTGAAGGCCAAACTTCCCAACGAGGAGAAGACAGCTCTCGAAATATGGAAGAAGGCTCTCGAGAACGTGACCCCCCAGGTGGAGGTGAAATCACGTCGCGTGGGCGGTGCTACATTTCAGGTGCCCACCGAGATCCGCCCCGACCGCAAGGAGTCGATATCAATGAAAAACCTTATTCTGTATGCCCGCAAACGTGGCGGCAAGACTATGGCCGACAAGCTCGCAGCCGAGATAGTTGACGCATTCAACGAGCAGGGCGGCGCATTCAAACGCAAGGAGGATATGCACAAGATGGCCGAGGCCAACCGCGCATTCGCTCATTTCCGCTTCTGATCCACTTCATTGATTAACTGACAATCCTTATATAATAAGATGAGCAAATCCGACGAATTATTAAAATATACCCGTAATATCGGCATCATGGCCCACATCGATGCCGGCAAGACCACTACTTCGGAACGTATTCTGTTCTATACCGGTCTCACACATAAGATCGGCGAGGTGCATGATGGCGCAGCCACCATGGACTGGATGGAGCAGGAGCAGGAGCGCGGTATCACAATCACATCGGCCGCCACCACCACGTTCTGGAAATATGACGGAGAAAAATTCAAGATCAACCTGATCGACACTCCGGGGCACGTGGACTTCACCGTCGAGGTGGAACGCTCGCTCCGTGTGCTTGACGGTGCTGTGGCCACATTCTGTGCCGTTGGCGGTGTGGAACCCCAGAGCGAGACTGTATGGCGTCAGGCCGACAAATATAATGTGCCCCGTATCGGTTATGTCAACAAGATGGACCGCTCGGGTGCCAACTTCTTCGAGGTAGTGCGCCAGCTCAAAGAGGTGCTCGGAGCCAATCCCTGTCCTATCCAGATCCCCATCGGAGCCGAGGAGACATTCAAGGGTGTGGTTGACCTGATCTCGATGAAAGCCATTTTCTGGCACGACGAGACAATGGGCGCCGACTACTCCGTGGAGGAGATCCCTGCAGGACTTCTCGCCGAAGCTCAGGAATACCGCGACAATATGCTTGAGAAAATCGCCGAATTCGACGACGCCCTCATGGAAAAATATTTCGACGATCCTTCCACTATCACCGAAGAGGAGATCCGCCGCGCCCTGCGTGCAGCCACCCTCAAGATGGAAGTGGTGCCGATGATCTGCGGCAGCTCGTTCAAGAACAAAGGTGTGCAGTGCCTGCTTGACGCTGTGTGTGCATATCTTCCCAGCCCTCTTGACTCAGGTGCCATCGAAGGCCACAACCCCGGCAATCCCGACGAAGTGGAGACCCGCGAGCCTTCAAGCGAAGCACCCATGTGTGCCCTCGCGTTCAAGATCGCCACTGACCCCTATGTGGGCCGTCTCTGCTTCTTCCGCGTATACTCCGGCGACGTCAATGCCGGATCGTATGTGCTCAACTCACGTTCAGGTAAGAAAGAGCGTATCTCGCGTCTTTTCCAGATGCACTCCAACAAGCAGAATGCCAAGGAGATGATCGGCTGCGGCGATATAGGCGCAGGCGTGGGCTTCAAGGATATCCGCACAGGCGACACCCTCTGCGACGAGAACGCCCCCATCGTGCTTGAGGCCATGGACTTCCCCGATCCCGTGATCGGTATAGCCGTAGAGCCCAAGACACAGAAGGACCTTGACAAGCTCGGTGTAGGTCTCCAGAAACTTGCCGAGGAGGATCCCACATTCCGTGTGCAGACCAACGAGGAAACCGGCCAGACCGTCATTTCGGGTATGGGCGAGCTTCACCTCGACATCATTATAGACCGTCTCCGCCGCGAATTCAAGGTGGAATGCAACCAGGGCCGTCCGCAGGTAACCTACAAGGAAGCCATCACCAAGCCCGTTGAACTCCGCGAGGTATTCAAGAAGCAGACCGGCGGCCGCGGTAAATTCGCCGACATCATAGTTCGTGTGGAGCCTGTTGACGACGGTTTCGAAGGCAACCTCCAGTTTGTCGACGAGGTCAAGGGCGGTAACATTCCCAAGGAATTCATCCCCTCTATCCAGAAAGGCTTTACCGCTGCAATGAAGAACGGTGTGCTCGCAGGCTATCCCGTGGATCAGCTCAAGGTTACGGTGCTTGACGGATCATTCCACCCCGTGGACTCCGATCAGCTTTCGTTTGAGCTCTGCGCCATCCAGGCCTTCAAGAAAGCTTCCGAGAAAGCCGGCCCCGTGCTGCTCGAGCCTATCATGAAGATCGAAGTGGTTACTCCCGAGGAGAGCATGGGCGACGTTATCAGCGACCTTAACAAGCGCCGCGGCCAGGTGGAAGGCATGGAGACAAGCCGTTCAGGTGCCCGCGTTGTGAAAGCCAAAGCTCCGCTGGCCGAAATGTTCGGTTATGTCACTGCACTGCGTACCATCACCTCAGGCCGTGCCACATCCACCATGTCGTTCAGCCACTACAGCGAGGTGAGCAGCTCCATAGCCCGTAACGTCCTGACCGAATGCCAGGGCCGTGTCGACCTGCTTAAGTAATCAACAGCAACAACTTTCATTCAACAAATATGAGCCAAAAAATCAGAATCAAACTTAAATCTTATGATCACAACTTGGTGGATTCGTCGGCCGAGAAGATCGTAAAGACTGTGAAGGCTACCGGCGCTGTGATATCGGGTCCGATACCCCTGCCCACCCACAAGCGCATCTTCACTGTCAACCGCTCCACCTTCGTCAACAAGAAGAGCCGCGAGCAGTTCCAGCTTTCATCTTTCAAGCGCCTTATCGACATCTACAACTCCACAGCCAAGACCGTGGACGCGCTGATGAAACTCGAACTCCCGAGCGGTGTGGAGGTTGAAATCAAGGTGTAATTCATAAGATCACTAAAAGAGACTAACAAATTTAAAACTTAGAGAAATGCCAGGATTATTAGGAAAGAAAATCGGAATGACATCCGTTTTCAGTGCCGACGGCAAAAACGTGCCGTGCACTGTTATCGAAGTAGGACCCTGCGTAGTTACTCAGATCAAGACTGCCGCCACCGACGGGTATGAGGCTCTCCAGCTCGGTTTCATCGAGAAAAAGGAGAAACACACCAACAACCCCGAGGCCGGTCACTTCAAGAAGGCAGGCGTAGCTCCGCAAAGGCACTTGGCCGAGTTCAAAGGATTTGAAGGCGAGTACAAGCTCGGCGACACAATCGCCGTTGACCTTTTCTCGGAAAACGACTTCGTCGATATCGCCGGAGTGTCGAAAGGTAAAGGTTACCAGGGCGTTGTAAAGCGTCACGGTTTCGGCGGTGTGGGCCAGTCCACACACGGCCAGCACAACCGTCTGCGTGCTCCCGGTTCAGTGGGTGCCTGCTCCTATCCCGCCAAGGTGTTCAAGGGCATGCGTATGGCCGGCCAGACAGGCAACAAGCGCGTCACCGTGCAGAACCTCCAGGTGCTGAAAGTGATGCCCGAGCACAATGTGTTGTTGATCAAAGGGTCGATACCCGGAAGTAAAGGTTCAATCGTAATAATTGAGAAATAATGGAACTCGCAATCTATAATATAAAAGGAGAAGACACCGGTCGTAAAGCCGAGCTTAACGACTCAGTGTTCGCAATCGAAGCCAACGAGCATGCCGTATATCTCGATGTGAAGCAATACCTCGCCAACCGCCGCCAGGGCACACACAAAGCCAAGGAGCGCAGCGAAGTTTCCGGCTCTACCCGCAAGCTGCACAAGCAGAAAGGCGGAGGCGGCAGCCGCATCGGTGACATCAACTCGCCCGTGCTGGTGGGCGGTGGCCGTGTGTTCGGTCCGCGTCCCCGCGACTATCGTTTCAAGTTGAACAAGAAAGTTAAAGTTTTGGCTCGCAAAAGCGCCCTGACCTACAAAGTCCAGGACGGCGAGATAAAGATAGTCGAGAACTTCGATTTCGAAGCCCCCAAGACCAAACAATTCATAAATTTTGCTAAAAATCTTGAAGCCGAAGGCAAAAAGATCCTCCTCATTTTAGCAGAAAATGAAAAAAACGTATATTTGTCAGCTCGCAATGTGCCCAACACCTTGGTCGTTCGCGCCCAGGATGTTAACACTTATGCGTTAATGAACAGCAATGCTATCATCATGACTGAGGGTGGCCTTGACGTTATTAATAAACTTTAAGAATCGGAGGAACAAAAGCAATGGATATCACAATCACCCCCATCGTAACAGAAAAGGCGACGAAGCTCACCGAGAAGCTGAACCGCTACACTTTCCGTGTTTCGCCCGAAGCCAACAAGTTTCAGATCAAATCGCTCGTGGAGAAACTCTACGGAGTGAAAGTGGTCAACGTCAACACTCTTGTAGTGCGCGGCAAGAACAAATCGCGCTGGACAAAGAGCGGTCTGCTCCGCGGCAAGACAGCTTCCTACAAGAAAGCCCTCGTGACCATCGGTGAAGGCCAAACCATCGACTTTTACAGCAATATTTAAATAAGAAATGGCAGTAAGAAAATTCAAGCCCACGACACCGGGGCAGCGACACAAAGTTATTGGTGTATTCAAAGGTATCATCACTGCCTCTACACCAGAGAAATCTCTTACAGTCGGTAAAAAAGCCTCCGGAGGCCGCAACGCCGAAGGACACCTCACCAATCGTTACCTGGGTGGGGGACACAAGCGCAAATACCGTATCATAGACTTTAAGAGAAACAAAGACGGTGTTCCCGCCATCGTAAAGTCAATCGAATACGATCCGAACCGTTCGGCACGTATCGCATTGCTCTATTACGTTGACGGAGCGAAAGCCTATATCATTGCACCCAACGGCTTGCAGGTAGGCGCAACAGTTGTAAGCGGACCCGAGGCCGCTCCCGAGGTAGGCAACGCCCTGCCCCTGAGCAAAATCCCCGTGGGCACGCTTATCCACAACATTGAGTTGCGTCCCGGTCAGGGAGCCTTCATGGCCCGTTCGGCCGGCACCTTCGCCCAGCTTACATCGCGCGAAGGCGACTACGTGATTGTCAAATTACCTTCGGGAGAAACCCGCAAGATCCTTGCCGCATGCAAGGCCACTGTGGGCGTTGTCGGCAACAGCGAGCATTCGCTTGAACGCTCCGGTAAAGCCGGCCGTTCACGCTGGCTCGGACGCCGTCCGCGCAACCGCGGCGTGGTGATGAACCCTGTTGACCACCCCATGGGCGGCGGCGAAGGCCGTGCATCAGGCGGACATCCGCGTTCACGCAAGGGTCTCTATTCAAAGGGTCTCAAGACTCGTGCCCCGAAGAAGACTTCTTCGAAGTATATCATTGAAAGAAGAAAAAAGTAATCTGATTAATTAAGCAACTATGAGTCGTTCATTAAAAAAAGGCCCGTTTATCAGCGTGAAGCTGGAAAAGAAAGTGGCCGCGATGGAGGAGAGCGGTAAAAAGTCCGTCATCAAGACCTGGAGCCGCGCATCAATGATCTCCCCTGACTTCGTGGGACACACTTTTGCAGTTCACAACGGTAATAAGTTTATTCCTGTTTACGTCACCGAGAACATGGTAGGTCACAAGCTGGGCGAGTTCGCTCCCACTCGTACCTTCCGCGGACATGCCGGAAACAAGAAAAAATAAAAGGCCCATAAACAACTAATCTTTGAAAATTGAAAGAAACAAAATAAAATGGGTGTAAGAAAAAGAAATTCCGCCGATAGAATAAAGGAAGAGCGCAAGAATGTGGCTTTCGCAAAGCTTTTGAACATTCCCTCGTCGCCCCGCAAGATGCGTCTTGTGGCCGACATGGTGCGCGGCAAAGAGGTGTTTCGTGCCCTCGGAATCCTGAAATTCTCCAATAAAGAAGCTGCCGCACGCATGGAAAAACTCCTGCGCTCGGCCATAGCCAACTGGGAAGCCAAGAACGAGCGCAAGGCCGAAGCCGGCGAGCTCTTCATCACGACGATATTCGTCAACCCGGCTCCCATGCTCAAGCGCCTGCGCACCGCACCCCAGGGTCGCGGCTACAGGATCCGCAAGCGCTCCAATCATGTGACATTGGTAGTAGATACTAAAGACAATAACGATTAAAAAACGCAATAGAAATGGGACAGAAAGTTAATCCTATCAGCAACCGCCTTGGAGTCATCCGTGGTTGGGACTCCAACTGGTTCGGCGGCAAAAAGTACGGAGACACGCTGCTCGAAGACTCGAAACTTCGCAAGTATCTCAACGTGCGCCTTGCCAAATCGAGCGTTTCGCGCATCGTTATTGAACGCACCTTGAAACTGATCACCATAACCGTGTGCACCTCACGTCCGGGACTCATCATCGGCAAAGGCGGCTCGGAAGTGGACAAGCTCAAGGAAGAGCTCAAGAAGATCACCGACAAGGATGTACAGATCAATATTTTTGAGGTTAAGCGTCCTGAACTCGACGCACAGATCGTGGCCAGCACCATTGCCCGTCAGATAGAGGGCAAGATCGCCTACCGCCGCGCTGTGAAGATGGCAGTCGCATCGACAATGCGCAGTGGTGCCGAAGGCATCAAGGTGCAGGTGAGCGGCCGTCTCAACGGAGCCGAAATGGCCCGCAGCGAGATGTTCAAGGAAGGACGCACGCCGCTGCACACACTCCGTGCCGACATCGACTACGCTCTCGTTGAAGCCCACACTAAAGTAGGTGTGGTAGGCGTGAAGGTATGGATCTGCCGCGGCGAAGTTTACGGCAAGCGTGACCTCGCTCCTTCGTTCGCTTCCTCTCAGAAGGAGGGACGCGGCGCCGGCAACGGTGCTCCCCGTCGTGGAGGTTTCCGCAAACCCAGAAACAACCGTTAAACCATCAATCACTGAATCAACACAATGTTACAACCTAAGAAAACAAAATTCCGTCGTCAGCAAAAGGGGCGCATGAAGGGCCTGGCCCAGCGTGGCAACCAGCTGGCTTTCGGTTCATTCGGCATAAAGACCCTTGAGTCGAAATGGATTACGGGTCGTCAGATCGAGGCTGCGCGTATCGCAGTGACGCGCTATATGCAGCGTCAGGGTCAGATCTGGATCCGCATCTTCCCGGACAAGCCCATCACCAAGAAGCCTGCCGAAGTGCGTATGGGTAAAGGTAAAGGTGCTCCCGAAGGGTTTGTGGCTCCGGTAACTCCGGGTCGCGTGATCATAGAAGTAGAAGGCGTGCCGTTCGACATCGCCAAGGAAGCTCTGCGCCTGGCAGCTCAGAAACTTCCCGTGACAACAAAATTCGTCGTTCGCCGCGACTATGACCCCACTCAAAATGTGTAAAGAGCCATGAAGAAAGAAGAAATCAAGGAAATGACAACGCAGGACCTCAAAGAGCGTCTTGCCGAGATGGAGAAAGAATATCTTCAGCTGAAGATCAACCATTCTATCTCGCCTCTTGACAGCCCTGCCAAGATTACACATGACCGCAGAATGATCGCCCGTGTGAAGACCGAGCTTCGTCAGCGTGAACTTAACAATAAATAATCCCAAGAAATGGAAGAAAGAAATTTAAGAAAAGAACGTATTGGGGTTGTGTCGTCGAACAAGGGTGACAAGACCATCACCGTAATGGTGAAATGGAAAGAGAAACACCCGATCTACGGTAAGTTCGTCAACAAGTCCAAAAAGTATCACGCTCATGACGAAAACAACGAATGCAGCGTGGGCGACAAGGTAAGGCTCATGGAGACACGTCCCCTGAGCAAGACCAAGAGATGGAGATTAGTGGAAATAATCGAAAAAGTGAAGTAAAGCCATGATACAGACAGAAAGCCGTTTAACCGTAGCTGACAACAGCGGGGCCAAAGAAGCCCTCTGCATCCATGTGCTCGGGGGTACAGGCCGCCGTTACGCATCCGTGGGTGACATCATCGTAGTGTCGGTGAAGAGCGTCATCCCCTCGAGCGATGTTAAGAAAGGTACTGTATCGAAAGCAGTAGTGGTGCGCACGAAGAAGGAGATCCGCCGTGCCGACGGCTCGTATATCCGTTTCGACGACAACGCCTGCGTGTTGCTTAACAATGCCGGCGAGCTCCGCGGCACACGTATCTTCGGCCCCGTGGCCCGTGAACTCCGCGCCACAAACATGAAGATCGTTTCGCTCGCTCCCGAAGTGCTTTAACCTCAATGTCAAGAAACAATAAAATGAGCAAGTTACATATAAAGAAAAACGACAACGTTTATGTGCTCGCCGGCGAGGACCGTGGCAAGACCGGCCGCGTGCTCAAGGTCGATGTGGCCAAGAAACGCGCGATCGTAGAGGGCGTCAATATCGTGACCAAGGCCACGAAGCCCAGTGCCAAGCACCCCCAGGGAGGGCTTGTGAAGATGGAGGCTCCCGTGCATATCTCCAACCTCAACCTCATTGACCCCAAGACCGGCAAACCCACCCGCGTGGGAATCCGCCGCAACGACAAAGGTGAGGCAGTCCGTTATTCTAAAAAATCAGGAGAGGAGATCAAATAATGAGCACTACACTTCAGAAAGACTATCAGGAGCGCATAGTTCCCGCGCTCGAGAAGGCGTTCAATTACACCACAGTGATGCAGGTGCCCAAGTTGAAGAAAATCGTCATCAACCAGGGCCTTGGCGCCGCCACCCAGGACAAGAAGATCATCGAGACAGCCATCAACGAGCTCACAGCCATCACCGGCCAGAAAGCAGTGGCAACCCTTTCACGCAAGGACATCTCGAACTTCAAGCTGCGTAAAAAAATGCCCGTGGGCGTGATGGTTACTCTCCGCCGCGACAAGATGTACGAATTCCTCGAACGCCTCATCCGTGTGGCCCTTCCCCGAATCCGTGACTTCAAAGGCATCGAAGGCAAGCTCGACGGCCGCGGCAACTACACTCTCGGCATCACAGAGCAGATCATATTCCCCGAAATCAACATCGACACCATTTCCAAACTCATGGGTATGAACATCACATTCGTGACAACTGCCAACACTGACGAGGAAGGCTATGCCCTGTTGAAGGAATTCGGCCTGCCCTTCAAGAACGCCAAGAACTAAACGTACTCTGAACAAGGAAAAAATCTAAAGTCAATATGGCAAAAGAATCAATGAAAGCCCGCGAAGTGAAGCGCGCGAAGCTCGTGGCCAAATATGCTGCCAAAAAGGCAGCCCTCAAAGAGGCCGGCGACTTCGAAGCCCTTCAGCTTCTGCCCAAGAACGCTTCGGTGGTGAGACTGCACAACCGCTGCTCCATCACCGGCCGTCCGAAAGGCTACATGCGCCAGTTCGGCATTTCGCGCATCCAGTTCCGCGAAATGGCTTCTGCCGGTCTTATTCCCGGTGTAAAGAAGGCCAGCTGGTAAACAAGCCTTCGCGGAGTCCGCTTCAGCAGCAATACCGCACAGCGGCGCGGCGTCCGGGATCGGATACATACGGTCCCGGACACGCTCCCGCCGCGGAACATGAGCCGCGGCCCCGCGCAACACAGAACCAAAGTGAGTTATAAATATTGTTGGGACAGCCCCAATCAATTTAAACCAATTTCAAAATGACAGATCCTATTGCAGATTATCTGACAAGATTGAGGAATGCCATCAAGGCCAACCACCGTGTGGTGGAAATTCCCGCCTCAAACTTGAAGAAAGAGATTACAAAAATTCTCTTCGATCAGGGTTACATTCTCAACTACAAGTTCGTTGAGGGTGAGAATCCCCAGGGCATGATCAAGATCGCCCTCAAGTACGATCCCGTTGACAAAGTCAACGCTATCAAGGAGCTCAAGCGCGTTTCGCGTCCCGGTCTCCGCCAGTATACCGGCTACAAAGATATGCCTCGAGTGTTGAACGGTTTAGGCATCGCCATCCTTTCTACTTCCAAAGGCGTCATGACCAACAAAAAGGCTCGTGACCTGAAGATAGGCGGTGAGGTGCTTTGCTATGTTTACTAACCTTTAAGCGATTAAAGTTATGTCAAGAATAGGTAAAGCTCCCATCGAGATACCCGCCGGCGTCACAGTTACCGTGAAGGACGGCGTAGTGACCGTAAAAGGTCCCAAAGGCGAACTCAGCCAGAAGATCAACTCCGATCTTGAAGTGAAAATCGAGGACAACCACGTAGTGCTCACCCGTCCCTCCGACGACCGCGAGCACCGCGCGCAGCACGGCCTTTACCGCGCCCTGATCCACAACATGGTGGTGGGTGTGTCAACAGGCTATCGCAAAGAAATGGAATTAGTGGGCGTGGGTTACCGTGCCGCAGCTACCGGACAGGTGCTTGAACTGTCTCTCGGCTTCTCCCATGCCATCTACATAAAGCTTCCCCCCGAAGTGAAGGTAGAGGCCAAATCGGAGCGCAACAAGAACCCCCTGATAATCCTTGAGAGCGACGACAAGCAGCTCCTCGGTCAGGTATGCGCCAAGATCCGCTCCCTCCGCAAGCCCGAACCCTACAAGGGCAAAGGTATCAAGTTCGTGGGTGAAGTAATCCGCCGCAAGTCAGGAAAGTCGGCAGGTGCAAAATAATCTTTAAACCGATTGAATTATGTTTTCTAAAATACAACGCAGAAACAAGATTAAGACCCGCATCCGCGGTCGCATCTCCGGCACTGCAGCCCGTCCCCGCATGACGGTGTTCCGCAGCAACAAGCAGATCTACGTACAGCTTATCGACGACCTGGCCGGAACTACCCTCGTGAGCGCTTCGTCAGCAGGCGTGGCCGAAGGAACGAAAACAGAGATAGCAGCCAAGGTGGGCGAAGCTGTGGCCAAGAAGGCCCTCGCCGCCGGTATCACCGAAGTGGTGTTTGACCGCAACGGTTACCTTTTCCATGGCCGAGTAAAATCATTGGCTGACGGCGCACGTCAGGGCGGACTTAAATTCTAAGAGACATCATGGCAAAAAGAAATAACAGAGTAAAATCAACCAGCGACCTTGAGTTGAAGGACCGTCTCGTGGCCATCAACCGTGTGACTAAAGTTACCAAAGGTGGTCGTACATTCACTTTTGCAGCAATTGTAGTAGTGGGCAACGAGGACGGTGTGATAGGCTGGGGCCTCGGCAAGGCCAACGAGGTGCAGGCCGCCATCGCCAAAGGCGTGGAGGCAGCCAAGAAGAACCTCATCCGCGTGCCCGTGCACAAAGGCACCATCCCCCACGAGCAGGCAGCCAAATTCGGTGGCTCGCGTATCATCCTCAAGCCCGCAAGCCACGGTACCGGTGTGAAAGCCGGTGGTGCCATGCGTGCCGTGCTTGAGAGCGTCGGCATCACCGACGTGCTCGCCAAGTCGAAAGGTTCGTCGAACCCCCACAACTTGGTCAAGGCTACCATCGCAGCCCTTGACGAGATGCGTTCGCCGGCCCAGGTGGCCCAGAACCGCGGCATCTCTGTGGAGAAAGTGTTTAAAGGTTAATTAAAGAAACGTTAACGACAATGGCACAGATCAAAATCAAGCAGATAAAGAGCCGCATCAAAGCGCCCGCAGTGCAGAAGCGCACTCTCGACGCTCTCGGCATCAGGAAAATGAATCACACGGTGGTGAAAGAAGACACCCCCTCTGTGATGGGAATGGTAAACAAAGTGCGTCACCTTGTTGAAGTGACCAAGGCATAACAATCATTATTAAGAACAATCATGGACTTAAGTAATTTACAGCCGGCCGTAGGATCGGTAAGGAAGAAGACCCGTATCGGCCGTGGACCCGGTTCCGGCAAAGGGGGTACATCTACCCGCGGTCACAAAGGTGCAAAATCGCGTTCAGGCTACAGCCGCAAGATCGGTTTCGAAGGCGGTCAGATGCCTTTGCAGCGCCGTTTGCCCAAATTCGGCTTCAAGAATATCAACCGCGTGGCTTACAAAGCCATCAATCTCTCCGTTCTCGAAGATCTCGCAGCTGCGAAGAACCTCGAGAAAATCGGATTGGAGCAACTCCGTGAAGCAGGGTTCATCAACCGCCGCCAGCTGGTGAAGATTCTCGCCAACGGCACTGTGACCCGCGCTCTCGCCGTAGAGGCCAACGCCTTCTCCGCAGCCGCAGAGAAAGCTATCGTTGAAGCCGGAGGTTCAATCACCAAAATCTAAGAATAATCAATGAGCTTTGTAAAGACAATTAAAAACATCTGGACCATCGAGGAGCTGAGAAAGCGCCTGCTGGTGACCCTTCTGCTGGTACTCGTTTACCGCGTGGGCTGCTATGTGGTGCTTCCCGGCATCCGTCCGGAGGATCTCGACGCACTGTCCAAGTTCACAAACAAGAGTGGACTCATGCAGCTGCTCGATATGTTCTCCGGCGGAGCATTCTCGCAGGCCTCCATCTTCGCGCTCGGTATCATGCCCTACATCACTGCATCCATCGTGATCCAGCTGCTCGGCATGGTGCTCCCCTCTTTCCAGAAAATGCAGCGCGAGGGTGAGAGCGGACGCCAGAAACTAAACCAGTATACCCGCTATCTCACAGTTCTTATCCTTCTGCTTCAGGGTCCGGCATATCTGGTGAACCTCAACATGCAGGTTGCCGCCGCCGGTTCCGTGGCTGTGATGGGCGTCTGGACAATAGCGTACCTTACGGTGATTCTCGCCGCCGGATCCATGTTCATCATGTGGCTCGGCGAGCGTATCACTGACCGCGGTATCGGCAACGGTATCAGCTTCATCATCCTCGTGGGTATCATAGCACGCCTCCCGGGAGCGCTGTTCTTTGAATTCACGAGCCGTCTTCCCGGATCCACCGGATCGCAGGGCGGCCTGGTGATGTTCATCGTGGAGATCATCCTGCTGTTCGCTGTGACTGTAGGCGCCGTGCTTCTTGTGCAGGGCACCCGTAAAGTTCCCGTGCAGTATGCCAAGCGTATCGTGGGCAACAAACAGTATGGCGGAGCCCGCCAGTATATACCCTTGAAAGTGAATGCCGCCGGCGTTATGCCCATCATCTTCGCCCAGGCCATCATGTTCATCCCCATCACCCTTTCGGGATTCGGGGGAGCATCGGATGCAAGCCGCGGTTTCTTTGCCGCATTCTCCGACATCAACGGGTTCTGGTATAACTTCGTTTACTTCTGGATGATCGTTGCCTTCACATACTTCTATACAGCCATCACCGTGCGTCCCACCCAGATGGCAGAAGAGATGAAGCGCAACAACGGATTCATACCCGGTGTGAAACCCGGCAAGAAGACTGCCGAATATCTCGACAGCATCATGTCGCGTATCACACTGCCCGGATCGCTGTTCCTCGGCATTGTGGCCATACTTCCCGCTTTCGCGCGCTTCTTCGGCATAAGCCAGAACTTCGCGCAGTTCTTCGGCGGCACATCATTGCTGATTCTCGTGGGAGTGGTGCTCGACACCCTCCAGCAGATCGAGAGCCACCTCATGATGCACCATTACGACGGACTCATGAAAGAGGGTAAGATAAAAGGCCGCACCACCGGCAGCGCTTATTGACCGTAAACTGAGAAAAGTAAATCAAGGAAATTCAACCAATCTTCAATAAAGCCGCAGTCACACCGCGATGATATATCTGAAGACACCGGAAGAAATTGAAAAAATGCGGGAGGCGGGACTTCTCGTGAGCCGTGCCCTGGCCGAAGTGGCCTCTGCCATAGCTCCGGGAGTAACAACTCTCAGGCTTGATAACATAGCACGTGAGTATATCCTCGACAACGGGGGTATACCTGCGTGCCTCGGTTATCAGGGTTTCCCCGGCACACTCTGCATAGAAGTCAACGAAGTGGTGGTCCACGGATTCCCTTCGGCCTACGAACTGCGCGACGGCGATATCGTGGGACTTGACATTGTCGGTACGCTTAACGGCTATAACGGCGACATGTGCTTCACCTTCATGGTGGGCGATGTGGATGCCAAGGTGCGCGATCTCTGCCGGGTTACCCGCAACTCGCTCTATAAAGGCATTGACGCTTGCCGCGAAGGAGCCCGGATAGGCGATATAGCCAACGCCGTGCAGACATATTGCGAACGCCACGGTTACACTGTGGTGCGCGAGATGTGCGGCCACGGTATAGGCCGGAGCATGCATGAAGATCCCGAAGTGCCAAACTACGGACGCCGCGGCACCGGCGCGCTGATCAAAAACGGCATGTGCATAGCCATAGAGCCTATGGTCAACCTCGGTAGCCGCAACATAGTGATAGAACGCGACGGGTGGACATGTCGCACACGCGACCGCAAGCCCTCGGCCCACTATGAGCACACCGTGGCCATACTTCATGGCGAGACCCGGCTCATGACCACATTCGAGTATATCGATGAAGCCGTAAAGCGCAATCCGGCTCTCTATGACGGAGCTCCGGAAGCCGAACGCTGAACAGCTCCGGCACTGGTTGCGTAATGAAATTGTAAGAAAATCCTAAAAACAACTACTGAAATCAGAACATGGCAAAACAAGCGCCGATAGAACAGGACGGAGTGATAGTGGAAGCGTTGAGCAACGCGATGTTCCGCGTTGAACTGGAAAACGGGCATGAACTCACCGCCCATATTTCCGGGAAAATGAGGATGCACTACATCAAGATACTTCCCGGCGACAGGGTGAGGGTGGAGCTTACGCCCTATGACCTGACGAAAGGACGCATAGCATTCCGTTACAAATAATAAGAAAATCAAAAAACGACAATACAGAAATGAAAGTAAGAGCCTCAGTCAAGAAGCGCACCCCGGACAGCAAGATCGTACGCCGCAAGGGTCGCCTTTATGTGATCAACAAAAAGAATCCCAAGTACAAACAGCGTCAGGGATAATTCTCAACCGAGTAATAAACTATCACAAAACAAAAGTCTTACAGTTAAGCGTCAGAGATTGTGCCCAAGGCCTGAATTTTGCCGTAAGCACCTATCCGCCAATTGTATAGCTTGATCCGAGGCTGCGCTTCAGTCCGCCTTGCGGAGTGAGAGGGCGCACAAGTCCGCGGCATTAGGTTTCAGGCGATTTTGAAACGACACTTAAATTTATTACTTTTGCAAAAAAATTCAACCTTATAGACATCTATGGCAGTAAGAATTGTGGGAGTTGACCTCCCCCAGAATAAGAGGGGCGAAATAGCCCTGACCTATATATTCGGTATAGGCCGCAGCGCAGCCAACTCAATTCTTGAGAAGGCAGGTGTTGACAAAGACATCAAGGTAAAGGACTGGACCGACGCCCAGGCAGCAGCTGTGCGTGAAGTCATTTCAGCCGGCTACAAGGTGGAAGGTGACCTCCGCAGCGAGATCCAGCTTCACATCAAGCGTCTTATGGATATAGGCTGCTACCGTGGCATCCGTCACCGTATCGGTCTTCCCGTACGTGGCCAAAGCACAAAGAACAACGCCCGTACACGCAAGGGCCGCAAGAAAACAGTCGCCAACAAGAAGAAAGCTACTAAATAATAAATAACACAACATGGCAAAAAAGACAGTCGCAGCTAAGAAGAGAAACGTAAAGGTAGATGCCGCAGGGCAGCTCCACGTGCACTCCTCTTTCAACAACATCATCGTGTGCCTGGCCAACAGCGAGGGACAAGTGATTTCCTGGTCAAGTGCCGGCAAGATGGGATTCCGCGGTTCGAAAAAGAACACACCCTATGCAGCACAGATGGCCGCTCAGGATTGTGCCAAGGTGGCATATGACCTGGGCCTGAGAAAAGTAAAAGCTTACGTAAAGGGTCCCGGCAACGGTCGTGAATCAGCTATACGCACCATCCACGGCGCCGGCATAGAAGTGACAGAGATCATCGATGTCACTCCGCTTCCCCACAACGGATGCCGTCCTCCCAAGCGTCGTCGCGTATAATGACGTATCAGTACGCAATCAACAAAGGAATCAACAATATCCCGTAAAATTTCATTAACAAGCGGATCCCCTGCGGACCGTCGGGCCTAACTCCTGCGAAGGAGCCATAACGGAAGCTGCTCGAACGTGAATAGATCCTCCGGCATCGCGTGCGGTGCCAAACAGATAGAGGATCGCGGCTGCACTAAGAGAGCCTCCCGGCGCCGGCAACCCCGCAAAGCCCGCAACAAAACGAAAAAACAATGGCCAGATATACAGGACCCAAATCCAGAATTGCCCGTAAATTCGGGGAGCCTATCTTCGGCGAAGACAAAGTTCTTGCAAAGAGGAACTTCCCCCCGGGCCAGCATGGCGCCAACAAGAGAAGGAAAACTTCGGAATATGGTGTCCAGCTTCGTGAAAAACAGAAAGCCAAGTACACATACGGTGTGCTCGAGAAGCAGTTCCGCAACATGTTTGACAAAGCATCGCGCATGAAGGGTATCACCGGTGAGATCCTTCTTCAGCTGCTCGAGAGCCGTCTTGACAACGTTGTCTATCGTCTCGGAATAGCTCCCACACGTGCCGCAGCCCGTCAGCTCGTGCTTCACCGCCATATTACGGTGAACGGCGAAGTGGTCAACATCGCTTCCTATGCCGTAAAGCCAGGCGACGTGGTAGGTGTGCGTGAAAAATCAAAATCGCTTGAAGTAATCCAGGACGCTCTTGCAGGATTCAACCACAGCAAGTATCCTTGGATCGAGTGGGATGAGAGCGTGAAGGCCGGCAAGCTTCTGCATGTGCCCGCCCGCGAGGACATCCCCGAGAACATCAAGGAGCAGCTCATCGTCGAGTTGTATTCTAAGTAATCAATTTTAACACATAAGATCCGTATGGCTATTTTAGCATTCCAGAAACCTGACAAAGTGTTGATGTTGGAAGCCGACAACTCCTTTGGCAAGTTTGAGTTTAAGCCGCTTGAACCCGGCTATGGTATCACGATCGGCAATGCGCTGCGCCGCATCCTGCTGTCGTCGCTCGAGGGTTTCGCAATCTCGTCGATCAAGATCGACGGCGTGAGCCACGAGTTTGACACCATACCCGGTGTGATCGAGGATGTGACCAATATCATCCTCAATCTCAAGAAGGTGGACCTCAAGCAGATTGTCGAGGACACGGAAGCTGAGACAGCATCCATCACTGTGACAGGCAAGGAGGTGTTCAAGGCCGGTGACATAGGTGAGGCGCTTTCAGGATTCGAGGTATTGAATCCGGAGCTCGTCATCTGTCATTTGGATCCCACGGCAAGCTTCAACATAGAGCTGACAATCAACAAAGGGCGCGGATGGGTGCCTGCGGAAGAGAACCGCAAGCCCACCGACGATATCCACACGCTGGCTATCGACTCCATCTATACGCCCATCAAGAACGTCAAGTATACAGTTGACAACTTCCGCGTTGACCAAAAGACTGACTATGACAAACTGACGCTTGAAATCACCACTAACGGTTCGATACTTCCCAAGGACGCACTCAAGGAGGCCGCCAAGATCCTCATACATCATTTCATGCTCTTCAGCGATGAAAAAATCACCATCGAGACCAACGAGATGGGCGACAATGAGGAATTCGACGAAGAGGTGCTCCACATGCGCCAGCTGCTCAAGAGCAAACTTGTCGACATGGATCTTTCAGTCCGTGCCCTCAACTGCCTCAAGAGCGCCGAAGTGGAGACACTCGGCGAGCTCGTTGTGTTCAACAAGACTGATCTGTTGAAGTTCCGCAACTTCGGCAAGAAGTCCCTTACTGAACTTGACGAGCTGCTGGCCAACCTCAACCTGTCGTTCGGGATGGATATTTCAAAGTATAAATTAGATAAAGAATAGACAATAAACGATGAGACACAATAAGAAATTCAACCATCTTGGCCGCACCAAGGCTCACCGTGAGGCCCTGCTTGCGAACATGACCATTTCGCTGATCATGCGCAAGCGCATTTTCACCACCCTTGCCAAGGCCAAGGCGCTCCGTATCTATGCAGAGCCCCTGATCAACCGCGCCAAGGAGGACTCGATGGCCAACCGCCGCCTCGTGTTCAGCTATCTTCAGAACAAATATGCCGTTACGGAGCTTTTCCGCAACATTTCAGAGAAGATAGCCGACCGTCCCGGAGGTTATACCCGCATACTCAAAACAGGCAACCGCTTGGGCGACAATGCCAAGATGTGCTTTATCGAGCTTGTGGACTACAACGAGAACATGCTCGCCTCCAAGCCCGAGAAGAAAGCCAAGCGTACCCGCCGTTCGGGCAAGAAAGCCAAGGCCGCTCCCGCAGCCGAGGCTCCTGCCACCGAGGCAGCCGCTCCCGCAGCAGAATAATCCCACTTTCTAATATTACTCACCCGGCCCGTCCAAGTTATGAACTTGAACGGGCCGGCGGTGTTATATGGTTATATACATAATCATAAAAATGTTTCAGCTATGAGTAAAAAAGTCTATATCCTTACCCCGATAATCATGCTTGCCGTGGGCATAGCGCTGATTATCCTGCACCAGAGGGCCGATGTGCTCTCGTGGGTGGTTATTCTCCTCGGAGTGATGTTCATTGTGCCGTCGCTGTTCAACATCATATGGACCTGGATACATTACAGGCGCATGAAAGCCAATGCCGGAGGAGCATATATCGACGGCTCCATGGTCGTCAATCTCGGAGCGCTGGCACTCGGCATTGTGATGGTGGCCATTCCTGATGTGCTGGTAGGGTTCATCGTGTATCTGTTTGCAGCTGTGCTGGCTCTGTATGGCATATACACCATTGTGGTGATGTCGCGCCTGGCCCGTCCGGGAACGTTGTTCTGGCCGTTCTATATAGTGCCTGTGCTCATGATAGCGGCCGGAATAGTACTGGCATTCACCCCTGTGAAAACGATAAGCAGCATAGTGGTGCTAATAACGGGCATCGCATTGGCTCTGTCGGGCCTTAACTGCCTCGTGCAGGCAGCCAGCCGTCCCGCGCCTCCGTCGCGCCAGATCACCCAATGAGCCCGGTATCACATGAAAACATCGCCCTCCGCACATGGAGAGCGATGTTTTTATATGCAGGCACGAACAAAATAGCTAACTTTAGGGTTCTAAAAATAACTTCAACTATTTATTGAATTCATCCGTAATTTGATTTTCCATGCCATCACGTCACAGGCATATACTGCGCACTGTCCTTATTGTAATAGTGGCTATCGTGATCCTGCTTCCTCTTACGGTGGTAGGGCTTCTTTATGTGCCGCCGGTGCTCAATGCCGTAAAGGATGCGGCGCTTCCCCATGTTTGCAAGGCCACGGGAATGGATATAAAGGTAGGATATGTGAGGCTCGGGTTCCCGCTGACTCTCGGGGCTGATGATGTGAGCGTGGTGCTTGCTTCGGGCGATACAATGGCCGTAGTGTCACATGCCGGTGTGTCGGTTGACGTCATGCCCTTGCTTAAAGGGGATATAACGGTGCATGGAGTTGAAGCCTCCAAGGTATATTATCAGTTCAACAATTCCGATTCCATAATGTGGCTTACGGCCCGCGTTGACAGTCTGGGCCTGGATTATGCCACTCTTACCACGGCGTTTGATTTCATCGATGTAAGCAAGGCCGCTGTGAGGGGTGCCCGCGTCAATCTTGTAATGCAGCCCGACCCCACCGTGACTCCCCGTGACACAGCGGCTTCAAAGCCTTTGCATATCATGGCCCGTGAGATAGAGCTTGAGGACGTGGATTATTCCATGTCGATGCTCCCTGTCATCGACACTCTCGGGGCGCATGTGGACCGTGCTTTGCTGAAAGGGGGCGATGTAAATATAACTGACCGTACTGTTCTGGCCCGCAAGCTTGATGTGACCGGTGTGAAAGCCGCTTACCTCACTCCGTCGGCTGAATGGCTTGCCGCGAATCCCGCAGCCCATACCGCTCCTGACGATACATTGGCTGTGGCTGCGGACACCGCCATGTGGACGGTTCGGGCCGATACACTGCATCTCTCCGCTCCCCATGCCCTTTACGGGGTGGCCGGAGCACGTCCGTTGCCAGGGCTTGACATGAATTATCTTGAAGTGACGGATGTGGATGTGCTTGTGGCCGATTTCTATAACCGCGGGGCCGACATAACAGTGCCGCTGCTGCGTCTCGCCGCCCGTGAGCGTTGCGGACTGGAGCTCAACGCTCACGGCACATTCGCCATGGTTTCAGGTGTCATGGAGGCCAAGGATTTCAATATACTCACGGGATATTCCCGACTAAGGATGGACGGCCGTATGGCATTGGGCAACATTATGTCGGATCCCGACTTGCCTATGGGGCTTGATGCCGAAGGATCCCTGTCGTTCAACGACGTGACCCTTGCCATGCCGGCCATGAGGCCGATGCTTGCCGGTTTCCCGCGTTACCGTGACGTATGGGTGAACGCCGTCATAGAGGGTGTGGCCTCGCGCCTGAGAGTGGACCGCATGGATGTGCGCATTCCCGGTTGCCTTTCTGTTTCGGCCAAAGGGGTGGTGGACTATCCTTTTGTTCCTGAAAAAATAGGGGGACGCATAAATATCGACGGCTCTATGTCAAATCCGGCTCCACTTTCGCCAATTATCGGAAAGAGCCTTAAAAGCAGTGGCATAGCTTTAGCCCCGTTCACAGTGAAGGGCGTTGTCGACTATCAGCCCATGCTTGTGAAAGGTGATGTGAAGGTAGTTTCTGGCAAAGGCGATGTGGCTCTTGCCGGACAATGGAACGGACGCCGCGAGGGATATGATGTGAAACTCAATGCCAGGAAGTTCCCTGTGGCTTCGTTCATGCCGTCGGCCGGCGTGGGCAATGTTACCGCCGATGTGTCGGTGAAGGGCCGCGGCTACAATCCGCTTTCGGCCAATACCACGATGGATGTCGACGTGAATCTCATAGATGTCACATATCAGGGGCAGCAGTACAGCGATGCTGTGATCAGGGCTACGCTGCATAGCGGTCAGGGCTACGGATCGATAATATCCCATAACCCCAACGCTGATTTTGACCTCGGGTTTGATGCGGCAATGGACAGCGGACGGATTGACGGATCGCTCAACGGCACTATTCATGAACTCAACCTGCCTGCTCTCGGACTGATGGCCGTGCAGTGTCACGGTTCCACCGGGATAGATGTGTCCGGACGTTACCATCTCTCCTCCGGGGCATTCAATGCCACGGCGTCGCTGACACATCTTGACTGGATGTACGACAGCATGGAGTTCGCCACCCCCCGCATCGACCTGCATGCACAGTCGGGGGCACAGGGCGTAAGTCTCGATGTGCTTAACGGTGACCTCAGCCTGCGTGCCGCCACTCCGGTGCCGCTTGATTCCATGAGCAATGCGTTCATGGACGCAATGGCCGCTGTGATGGGGCAGATGGAGACCAAGCATGTCGATGTGCCTGCTTTGCAGGAAGCCCTTCCTCCGCTTGATGTGGCCCTTTCCATGGGAACATCCAATATGATCGTTCCGGTGCTTGCCGACAAAGGTATAGGCGTGGAGCGTGTCACATTCGATCTGCGCAACGACTCGCTCATAGCATTCGATGCCGGGGCTTCGACCCTCCAGATAGGATCTACACGCATTGACACCGTCGGCCTCTCGGCATTCCAGAATGGCAAATATCTTGTTTATCAGGCCATGATGGACAACCGTCCCGGCACATTCGATAATTTCGCGCATGTGAGTCTTAACGGCTATGTGGCCGAGGACCGTGTGTCGGCATTCCTCTCGCAGAGCAACATCAACAATAAGGAGGGTTTCAAGTTCGGAGCCATGGTCACTTTGGGCGATTCCATACTCAGGGCCAAATTGGTGCCGTTCAACCCTACCATAGCCTACCGCGAGTGGCAGCTCAACGACGACAACTTCCTGAGCTACAATCTCACCACCCGTCAGATCCAGGGCAATGTGGCCCTGCGCGACGGTGCAAGCTATGTGAGGGTGTTCACCGAGCCTTCGGAAAATGGCGGGGCCGATGATCTTGTGGCCCAGATCAGAGACATACATATTGCCGACTGGCTTTCCATCTCCCCGTTCGCACCCCCTATGGCCGGTGACCTGAATGCCGATGTGCGTGTGCATTTTGCAAAAGGCACGCTTACCGGTAAAGGTGATGTAAGCCTTGTTGACTTCAAGTATGGCCGCGAGAGGGTGGGGACATTCCGTATACTTACCGATGTCACCACTGACCGCAAGACAGGCTTCCTGCGTGCCGATGCGGATATGTGGGTCAACGGACAGCGCACGGTCACTATCGGCGGCCTGCTGAATGACACGCTGTCGTCCGATCCGTTCTCGCTTGATTTCTCCATGATACGTTTCCCGCTTGAGGTGGCCAATCCGTTCCTCCCTCCTGGTACAGCCTCGCTTTCGGGCACTCTCAACGGCACCATGAAGATAACGGGCGAGACCTCGCACCCCGTGTTCACAGGTTATCTTTCGTTTGATTCGGCAGCGGTGCGGCTGCCTATGACAGGCAACCGCTATGCCATAAGCGACGAGAAGATCCGTGTTGACAGCAATAAGGTCACATTGGCCAACTTCTCCATAAGCACACTTAATAAGAATCCGCTGTTTATCAACGGCACAGCCGATATATCCGATCTTTCCAATGTGGGGCTGGACATTACCGCCGACGGCAGCGACATGCTTCTGGTCAACAGCAGCCGTCCGCGTGGAGCCGATGTTTACGGCAAGGCATTCGTGGATCTCGAGGCTTCGGTCAAGGGTTCGGTGTCGAATCTTGTATGCAAGGCCGATGTGGCGCTTTTGTCAGGCTCCAATGTGACCTATGTCATGCCCGACGCCACATCCGCGTTGCAGTCCAAGTCAACGGCCGATATGGTGCATTTCGTCCAGTTCAACGACTCCCTGGCCATGGCCAAGGCCGACACTATAATTCCCGCCTCGTCAATGACCCTTGACGCCACTCTGAGGATAGAGTCGAACACCACCGTCAGCGTGGATCTTTCCACCGACGGCAAGAACAAGGTGTCGATACAGGGCACAGGCGAACTGGACTATTCCATGAGTCCGGAGGATGCGGGACGCCTGTTCGGACGCTTCAACATCAACGGTGGATTCGCCCGCTACTCGCCTCCGCTTATGGGCGAGAAGCAGTTTAAATTCCGTGAGGGAAGCTATGTGGCTTTCACCGGCGACATGATGAATCCCACGCTGAATATCCACGCTTACGACCCTCTCAAAGCCAATGTGACGCAGGAAGGGCAGAATTCACGCCTTGTGGATTTCCGTGTGCTCCTTTCCGTGACCGGTTCGCTTGACCGCATGGATGTGGTGTTCGACTTGGAGACCGACGACCTCACCATAGAGAACCAGCTCGCCGGAATGTCGGCCGAGCAGCGCGCCAATCAGGCCATGAACATGCTGCTCTACAACAAGTATAGCGGAGCGGGCACTACGGCCAATGCAAGCCTCGGTGGCAATCCGCTGTATTCGTTCCTTGAAAGCCAGCTCAACTCGTGGGCTTCCAGCTATGTGAAGGGAGTTGACCTCTCTTTCGGCATAGACCAGTATGACCGCACACTCGACGGTTCGACATCAACAGCCACATCCTACAGCTACAGAGTTTCAAAGAGCTTTATGAACGATCGCATAAAGATAGTGGTGGGCGGCAACTATTCCACTGATGCCGACACTGACGAGAATTTCTCCGAGAACCTGATCAACGACATATCTTTCGAATATCTTCTGAACCGAAAAGGCACCATGTATATCAAGGTGTTCCGTCATCAGGGCTTCGAAAGTATAGTGGAGGGCGAAGTGACCCAGACGGGTGTGGGCTTCGTGTACCGACGCAAACTGCATAGTCTCAAACAATTGTTTCACTGGCGCCATAAAAAGAAAAAATGAACGACCTACGCATCATCAAGCATCCGCTCTCCTTTTTGCTGGCCGCTCTGGCGGCCCTGACGCTCCTCGGATCCTGCTCCACAACCAAGAAGCTTGAACCGGGCGAAATCCTCTACACGGGAGTGAAACCTTTGAAAATAAATACTCCTCCCGGACAGAAAGCGCCTTCAGGACTGAACGGTGAGATCAAGGACGCCATAAATGTGCCGCCCAACAATGTGCTCATATCGCCTTATTACCGGATTCCGTTTCCGCTCGGACTGTGGGTCTACAACAATTGGACCGATCCCGGCCACGGCTTCAAACACTGGCTGTATGAGAAGCTTGTGGCCCAGCCGGTGCTGATAAGCGACGTGCGTCCGGAAGTGCGTGTGAAGATGATCGACGAGATTCTTAACAATAACGGATTCTTTGCCGGCTCTGCCTCCTATGAGCTTGTACAGGGCAAGAACAAGCGCAAGGCTTCAATCCGCTACAACATCACCACCGGGCCTGCCTATACCCTCGATTCAATAATCGCCCTCCCTGACACATGCCACCTCTATCATCTTATAGATTCGGTGGTGATGCGCAGCCGCTATCTCAAGCCGGGAATGCGCTATTCCACCGATTCGCTGGCGTCGCAGCGCCGTCAGATAGCTGCAGCTGTGCGCAACAAGGGGTACTATTATTTCAATCCCGAATATATAGAATATTTCGCCGACTCCACTATCACGCAGGGCAAGATAGCTCTGAAACTCGCAGTTGCCTCCAATGTGCCTAAGTTCGCTTTGGAACGTTATGTGGTGGGTAATGTCACTACCCGTGTGTTTAGAAACCAGGGGGGAGGGACACCCGACACGTTCATGACCTCGCGCGGCATGGTGATACAGATGCAGCCTTCGCGCCTTCGCCGCGAGCTTATACCCGAATGCGTGACACTGCGCAAAGGCCGCTATATAAGCGTGCGCTCGCTCAACCGCACACAGACATATCTGTCGCGTCTCGGCATATTCAGCGGCATAGACGTGACCATAACGCGCGACTCCACGGCTTCGCAGCCCACGGTCAATGTGGATCTGGCCTGTACGTTCGATACTCCGTTGGAGGCCAATATAGAGGTGAATGTCACGTCCAAGAGCAACAGTTACCTTGGCCCGGGTGTGACGCTCGGTGTCACCAACCGCAATATATTTGGAGGTGGCGAACAGTTCAACGTGAGTCTTACAGGAAGCTATGAATGGCAGACCGGGCGTGAGGCACGCAAATCGTCGGTGTTCAACTCCTATGAGTTCGGTCTCAAGACCACTCTCGCATTTCCGAGGCTTCTGGCTCCGCGCTTCATACCGCGCCGCCGCCGTGAGCTCAACTGGACCCGCATATCGCTCGGCGCCGATCTGCTCAACCGTCCGCACTATTTCAAACTCGGACAGTTCAACACGGCATTCAGCTACGACTGGCAGTCGTCGCGCCATGTGTCCAACACGCTCAACCTTTTCAAGCTCACCTATACCAAGCTCATGCACACCACTGCCGCGTTCGACTCCATAATGCTTGACAACAAGGCTGTGGCCGAAAGCTTCAAATCGCAGTTCATACCGCAGATATCCTATACTTTCAATTTTGACCGCACTTACAGGCGCCGCAACAATCTCAACATCACCTTCACACTCCAGCAGGCGGGCAACCTGTGCTGGGCCCTGTGGCGTGCGATGGGCAAGGAAACAGGCCATATGAAGCTGTTCAACACCCCTCTGTCGCAATTTGTCAAAGGCACCGCGCAGGTGGTATATGGCCGTAAGTTCGGCCCACATGGCATATGGCTTGTGTCGCGTGCGGCTGTGGGTGCCGCACATGCCTACGGCAACTCCTCGCAAGTGCCCTATGCCGAGCAGTTCTATGTGGGAGGTGCCAACTCCGTGCGTGCGTTCACTGTGCGTTCGCTCGGCCCCGGCAGTTACAAGCCACCTAAGGGAACGGCCAACGGCTATTTCGACCAGACGGGTACTTTCAAGTTCGAACTTAACACTGAGTTGCGTTTCCCGATCTTCAAACCCGTATATGGAGCTGTGTTCCTTGACTCAGGCAATGTGTGGCTGCTGAAAGATGATCCCGAACGTCCCGGCGGACAGTTGAAAGCCTCGTCGTTCCTCAAGGATCTGGCACTCGGCACCGGGGTAGGTATCCGCGTGGATATAGGCATGATGGTGATCCGCGGCGACCTCGGTATCGGTATCCATGCGCCTTACAAAACCTCTCGCAGCGGCTATTACAACATGGAGTCGTTCGGCAAGTCGCTCGCCTTCCACCTCGCCATAGGCTATCCATTCTGATACACCGGACTTATAGTCCGATGTATTGTTTCAGGGTGTCGACGTATTCCTCAAAGGCTTGGCGCCCCTGCTGCGTGATCCGGCATAGGGTGCGCGGCTTCTTTCCGGCGAAACCTTTCTCCACGGTGATATAGCCGGCGGCGGAAAGTTTGTCGAGCTGCACGCTGAGGTTGCCTGCTGTCGATTCGGTTTTGGTGCGGAGGTATACAAAATCGGCCTCGTCCACATTCATCAGAATCGACATCACGGCTAATCTCAGCTGTGAGTGCAGCAGCGGGTTCAGTTCTTTCATCGTTTGGCTGCGTTAAGTTTCTTACGGATCATGAAAGCCGGAACTATGAACATCAGCAGAAAGCAGATCATGTACAGTGGCAGCATCCACACTATGCGCAGCGGCATCATGCAGATGTTGAGGACTATGACTATGAATCCTGCCATTATGGAGAATATGCCTCCGAACACATATGAGTTCTCCTTCAGTATTATGCCAGTTACAGCGGCTCCGAACCCCACTGTGATGAACGCATAATAGAACATGGCCAGCCATGCCTGCGGATAGCCGCATAGATTGAAAATAAGGCAGATCACGGAAAGAATTATGGCAATGACGCCTACAATTTTCCATAGCCCGTCGCTGATTTTGTCAATGACCGTCTTGGCTCCCTTCTCGCCATCTGATTTTTTCGCCATGATACGGTTGGCGGGAATACCGATCACAGGTATCGCAAACCACACTATGTTGATCAGGGGATTGTAGTTGACAAGACTGACAACCAATACTATTGCCGCGGTTATGATTGTGAGGCAAGCCCACATTATCGAGATGCGGAGGTCTGGCATTGCGACACGTTGCCGGCTTGATTCGATCATCTGTGTTATTAGAGCCATGCTCTGCTGTGGGGTGAGTTTTCTGTCTTCCATTTTGGGTTGTGTTTGAAGTTGATAAATTAGTTATATGTTATAAACCATATTTTGAAAATAAAAGAGCCGACTCGCGCGATGTAGCTCTTCTAATCCGATGCAAATATAAACATGTTTATTTTATAAACCAAATTTCTCCCCGCTTTTTTCACACCCTCCGGTTATTTTTTTTGATCTTATGCTTTATGTGGGGATGCTCAGAAGCGCATTTACCATGCTTGCATACAAATAATTGCGGTTAACAGAATGCGAGGGTACAAATTTTTGCGATTATAACCCCGGATTATACAAAAAACTGAGTTTAGAGGAGGTCGTATTAGGGAGCATTCACATAGCGAGACTTAAATAAAACAATCAGGGCGCTCCAGTTGAGGGGCGCCCTGATTTCGTTTATTGTTGTGTTAAAGATTTGGGATCAGGCCTGGGGCATTTTGGTGCGTTTGCCGTAGCCGTAGGCTGCGTCGGCGCCAAGTTCTTCCTGAATGCGGAGGAGCTGGTTGTATTTGGCCATACGGTCGGAGCGGCTTGCCGAACCGGTCTTGATCTGTCCGGCGTTGGTGGCCACTGCTATGTCGGCTATTGTAGCGTCCTCTGTTTCGCCTGAGCGGTGTGAGATCACGGCAGTGTAACCGTTGCGCTGGGCGAGTTCTACGGCGCGGAGAGTCTCGGTGAGCGAGCCAATCTGGTTAACCTTTACAAGGATAGAGTTGGCGCAACCTTCCTCGATACCGCGTTTGAGGTATTTCACGTTGGTTACGAACAGGTCGTCGCCCACGAGCTGGCAACGGTCGCCGATGAGGTCGGTGAGCACTTTCCAGCCGGCCCAGTCGTTTTCGGCCATACCGTCCTCGATGGAGTCGATGGGATATTTCTCAACAAGACCCTTGAGGTATTCAGCCTGCTGCTCGGAAGTGTATTTCTTGCCGTTGGGCTCTTTCTTGGTGCCGTTGTTGAGTTCGGCATAGTTGTAGATACCGTCCTTGTAGAACTCGGAGCTTGCGCAGTCAAGGCCGATGGTAACGTCCTTGCCGGGCACATAGCCTGCCTTTTCGATGGCCTGGAGGATCACGTTGAGGGCGTCCTCGGTGCCGTCGAGGGCGGGAGCGAAGCCGCCTTCGTCACCTACGGCAGTGGAGAGGCCGCGGTCGTGGAGCACTTTCTTGAGGTTGTGGAACACTTCGGTGCCCATGCGGATACCCTCCTTGAAGCAGCATGCGCCGATGGGACGGATCATGAATTCCTGGAAGCAGATGGGGGCGTCGGAGTGTGCGCCGCCGTTGATGATGTTCATCATGGGCACGGGGAGCGCATATGTGTTGCATCCGCCGATGTATTTGTAGAGGGGAAGGTCGAGATAGTCGGCTGCGGCCTTGGCCACTGCGAGCGAAACGCCGAGTATGGCGTTGGCGCCGAGGTTCGATTTGGTTTCAGTGCCGTCGAGGGCGAGCATCTTCTCGTCAACGGCTATCTGGTCGAGGGCGCTCATGCCCACGAGAGCTTCGGCTATCGGGCCGTTCACGTTGGCCACTGCTTTGAGCACGCCTTTGCCCATGTAGCGCGACTTGTCGCCGTCGCGGAGTTCGAGGGCTTCGTTCTCGCCTGTGGATGCACCCGAGGGAACTGAAGCGCGGCCGCGCGCACCTGATTCGAGCACTACGTCAACTTCCACAGTAGGATTGCCGCGTGAATCGAGCACCTCGCGGCCAATGATTTTCTGAATCTTCATAACGATTTATAACTTAGTGAGTTTGGTTATATGATTGTAGTATGTTTCCTTATAGCTTTTTAACCGTGCAAAGTTACTGAATTTACCGCTCATTGCAAAATAACTCCATGCTAATTAAGGTGAAAATCAAGCAAGGAGGTGTTTCACAACGCCTCCTTGCCTGATAATAAACCAATCATTATCACATTTCTTGCAATGGAAAAAGTAATTTCTCTTTCTCGTAGTTAAAACGCTATGACTGCCGTGAAAGTTCACCGCCCGTCAAAAAATTTTCATATTTATAAATAGCATTCTTATTCTCAGCACCTTATGAGACGAAAAAATTCCTATTCCTAAAACACTGCAAATTTACAGTATTTTCGGAATAGACTATGATATGGGGATGGTTTCAGCGGGATTGCTTAACTTTGTGGGAAATAAGATACGCTTATGGATATTTTAAAACGGTATATCAGTGCCGGCAATGCGGCGTGGTGGCTTTTGGCTGCCATGGCCTTGATGTTTCTGCCGGTGCTCGGCGCCACCGAGTTTTTCTCCAAAGGTGAGCCGCGCGAGGCCATAGTGGCCGTTACGATGCTTGACAGCGGCAACTGGATACTGCCTGTGAGCAACGGCGATGTGATCCCTTACAAGCCTCCGTTTCTTGCATGGTGTGTGGCCGCTGTGTCGTGGCTTATGGGCGGCACGGTCACGGAATGGACGGCCCGCTTCCCGTCGGCGGTGGCGCTGATGGGCATGGTGATGATCTGTTTCCGCTTCTGGCGCAGGGGGATGGGCACCGCCCGGGCCCTGTGTGCATCGGTCATCGCGTTTACCTTTTTCGAAGTCTACCGTGCTGCTGTGGCATGCCGTGTTGACATGCTGCTGACGTTTTTTATAGTCGGTGCGGTGATAGTGCTGTACCGTTGGGGAGAGCGCGGATGGCGCGGCCTCCCTGTGTGGGGCGTTCTGCTCATGAGCGGTGCTGTGTTGTCGAAAGGCCCGGTGGGCATAGTGTTGCCCTGTGCCGTGGTGTGGACGGCATGGACATTGGAGGGCCGGAATGCCTGGAGCGGCCTGTGGCGCCTTGCCTTGGCTGCTGTGTGCGCCCTTGTGGTGCCTGCGCTGTGGTATGTGGCGGCGTGGCGTCAGGGGGGCGATGAGTTCATAGAGCTTGTCAAGGAGGAAAACATAGGACGCTTCACAGGTACTATGAGCTATGAATCGCATGTTAATCCGTGGTATTATAATCTTATTTCCCTTATAGGCGGCTGTGCTCCCTACACATTGGCCGCGCTTTTCGGAGCTGTGGCCGCGATGGCCCGGAGGGGTCGGGGACATATCGGCAGGCTTGCAGCCCGGTTCCGTGCGCTTAGTCCTGAACGGCGCCTCGGCATTGTGGCGGCGGTGGTGATCCTCGTGTTCTACACCATACCCAAGAGCAAGCGCGGTGTGTATCTGCTCCCCATGTATCCGTTCATTGGCCTTATGATGGCTGACTACGCATGGTGGATGGCCCGTAATGCCGTCCGTTGGCTCCGGGGCTACACTGTGGGCCTGGCTGTTACGGCATGTGTTGCATTCGCTCTGTTCGTGGCATTGCAGTGCGGGCTGGCCGATGTTGTCGGCAAGCTCCACACCGATGCATTCATGGGGCTCGGCATGTGGCCCGGCCTATGGGGTTGGGTGGCTGTGATTGTCTCCGTGGCTGCGGCCGTATGGGTGTTGCGGCATAAAAGCTCCTCCATTCAAGGCCGGGCAGCTTCTATGATTGCAATGACGTATGCCCTTTATCTGGCTTTCGGAGCCGCATATCAGCCCGGCAGCGTGAGGCTGCTCACTGACCGTGCTCTGGCCGACCAATTGGAGTCGATGGCTCCCGGTGCGGTATATTACGGACATGTGGAAACTCCCATGATGCGGTTCTTCACCGCCAATTTCTATACCCGCGACCGCATAAAACCGTTTGAGGACTCGCTTCCCTCCACCGGCCTGCTGCTGTGCGGCACACGCGATGCTGCGAAACTTATGGACAGGCACCGGGGGGAGTATATGTTTGTGGAGATGTGGGAGTCGCCCCGGCGCAGCTGCGATGTGCGGCAACCCATAAAGATATATTCGTTTAAAAAGATAGAAAACCGACAGATACCGATATGAAAATAGGAATAATCGTGGCCATGCAGAAGGAACTTCACCTGCTGCTCGGGCTGCTTGGAGAGAATGTGGAGGTGCTCAGGAATGATGGCCGCACATATTACCGCGGCCATATCGGGCACCATGAGATAGTGGCGTCGACCTGCGGGATAGGCAAGGTGAACGCGGCGCTCGGGGCCGATTCGATGATACGCGGATTCGAACCTCAGTTAGTCATCAACACAGGCGTGGCCGGCGGAGTGGGGCACACCGGTGCCGGCATACTCGATGTGGTGGTGGGCGAGCGCGTGGCCTATCACGATGTGTGGTGCGGCAGCGACAATCCCCACGGCGTGGTGGAGGGGCTTCCCCATTTCTACGAGGGTGCCCTTGCATTTGTCGATCCGCAGGTGTGGAGCACTGCCAAAGCGCCCACGCGTGGCCTTATAGCTTCGGGCGACATGTTCATATCGCGCCCTGAGGAGGTGGAGGCTATCAGAGCCTTGTATCCCGATGTGTGTGCGGTGGATATGGAAAGCGCCGCAATAGCGCAGACATGCCATTTGCGCGGCGTGCCCTTTATGTCCGTCAGGGTAATCAGCGACACTCCGGGTGCGGCCGACAATATATCGCAGTATGCCAATTTTTGGGAGGATGCGCCGCGCGAGAGCATGGACACCTTGGCTATGCTTCTTGAAAATATTGCCTAATATCTTGTTTTGAAAGATCTTAAAGCCTCACGTGGCCGATATTTCATAGAGAACGCTATCGCCCAGGGGGAGCATGAGAGGCAGGATTTCAAATATGCCGTCAACGATGCCCGCAAGATAGCCCGTTCACTGTCAGCCTTCGCCAACCATAGCGGAGGCCGGTTGCTTATAGGCGTTAAGGATAACGGCGTTGTGGCCGGCGTGCGCAACGATGAGGATGTGTATGTGGTGGAGGCTGCCGCACAGATTTATTGTGTACCTCCGCAGGAGGTCACTTTCACGGCCTACCGCGATGCCGCAGGTTCGGTGGTGATTGTGGCCGAAGTGGCCCGTGCTCCGCAGCGTCCTGTACGCGTAAAGGAGGAAGGCGATGCGCTTAGGGCCTACTACCGTGTGGCCGACGAGAATATTGCGGCCTCGGGGCTGATGGTCAGGGCATGGACGGCAGCCGACGGCGGCCGTCCGGTGGAGTTTGATGCCGCTGCCGAGGGCCGGGTGCTTGATGCGTTGCGCTTAGGCGCCCTTCCTATGTCGGTAAAGGATCTGTGCGGTGTTTGCCGCATGTCGCAGCGCAGTGTGGAGCGGGCGGTGGTAAGGCTTTATGCCATGGGGCTGGCCGAGTTTGTGCACACCCGCAGCGGCTTCATGGTCACTTGCGCAGATGTCTCGGAATAGCTATATTTGCCTGAAACAATATATTCTACGTTATGAAAAAGATTTTTTTATCATGGGTTATGGCTGTAGTATCTGTTATTGCAGCTATGGGCGCCCCGTCGGATCTTGCAGCCTTTAATCTCGTCGGCAATGTCAAGGAGGTGAAGTGTTACAGTGTGTATGACGGCAACCGCGCCCTGATGTGGACTGCGGGATTTTCGCCTGACGGCAAACTGGTGGTTTTCAACGGCACTTCCGCCAAGGTGAATTATAATGCCGCAGGACTTATGGCGAGCCTTACCGTCAGCGACGAGAATGAACTCGGCGATGTGACTGAAACCATATATGAGTTAACATATAACGATAAAGGGCAAACAATAAAAGTGAAGTGTACGGGCGATGAAGGGTCATGGAACCTCACATATGGTTATTCTCCCGAAGGGAATCTTTGCCGGATGACTGAATCGTGGGCCGAGGATGAACCGGGAAATTATACTTACACCTATGAGGTGGTTGACTCAAGAGGCAACTGGCTGGAACGTACGCAGAGCGCAGGAGCGGATGTCGTCACCCCCGAAGTGCGTGAGATATCATATTATGACTGATTCTGACCTACCCCCTATAATAGGATAAAAATCAAACGGACTGCGTGGAATCCATGCAGTCCGTTTGATTTATCCGGGAAAGTATTACTTCACGATTTCGCGGAGCAGATAGCCGGGTTCCGGTTTCTTGCCGCTTACGCGCACAAATGTGGTGCATCCGAAGTTGGCGCCGAAAGCACCCTCTTCCTTGGCCATGAAACGGTTGTCCCATATCTTGGAGGCAACGGGCTTCACTACGCCCACACGCTTGTATTTCACGCGTCCCTTGTCGTCCTGTTGTTTTTCAAGAACCTCATATTTCGACTGGGGAGTCATTCCTTCACGCAGGCCGATGGGGGCGGTGATGGTGGGGTCTACAGTCGAGATGGGTATCTTGACGCGGAACTGCTCGTATTTCTTGCCGAGGTCGGCTATATTCTCATCGATGGCACGGGCGGTGGCCTTGCGTATCATCTTGTGAGGCTCTTCCTCCTTAATGCCGAGGAACGATGTGCGGGAGCCTTTCGACACAATGTCGCCCACATATTCCAGACGGTATTTCGAACGGTCGCGTTCGAAAGCCGATTTCTTGGCGGCGTCGAGCGAAGCCTCGTCGGTGTAGTGCTGGTTGTAGAACATACCGGCTGTTTCCTCGTCCCATACAAGCTTATAGAGGCGTGAATGGATTTTTACCGAGAAACCCTTGATGGATGATACTACCGCGCCTACCGTATTGCCTAATGTCTGATAAGAGCTGTTGCCCGTATAGGCTGCGGCAAGTCCGCCGGCAAGCGCGGCGAGTCCGCCCCAGAAGCTTGAGCGTTTGGCTTTGTCGACATAGTTCACCTCGTTCATCAGCAGGTAGGTGTTGGGGATAAGCTCCTCGCCTGCGTCCTGTATCTCGGCAAAACCGCGGGTTTCGGCAGCCGCCACCTGATAGTCGTGCACGGAGGCGTCGAGCACACCGCGTTTCTTGACGAGGTTCATGGTGCATGCCCCGGTATACACGTCGCGGTCAAACCATTTGCCCACGAGGCGTGAGGCTATGTTGTTGTCCTTTATGAAGCGGTTTATGGCTGCGTCATAGTTGCCCTTGGAGTTTACGCTAACCACCTGCACCGACAGGTTATGGTCATTGTAAGTCTCAGGGATCCGGATCTGGATGAACTGGTTGGCTATGGAGTCGGCAAATTTCTGTTCCTGATGCTTTACGAGGATGGAGCACAGCGAGCTGCGGCGGTAACGGTCCTCCTGGAAGTCATCGGCATGGATGGCGGCCACCCCCGATGCAAGCATGATGGCGGCAGCAAATATGGTTTTATATATGTGTTTCATCTGTGAATTTTACGGTTAAAAGGTTGTGTTGATTATGGTGCTGATCAATAGTCCCAAAGGCCTTCCTGAATGAGGTCGGTGAGACGGTTTTGGTTGCGTGCCTTGTTCTTACGCAGTGATGCGCGGAAAGTGTCGCATTTGGTCCAGCGGCTCTTGCCCATGTCGAGCATGTAACGGTAGGCCTCGTTGGCGTCGTTCCAGCTCGGCATTTCCACAGGCACAATCTCCTCGCCTTTGTCATTTACCACACCCCATGAGGTATTGCTCTTGTTTACGAAAGCCACGCCTTTGTAGTCGGTGTTGAAGTTGCGCACACCGCGGTAACCGTTGTTGAACTGAATTTTGCCGTCCTTGATGTTGTAGCAGTAGAACAGGGGATCATCCTTCTTCTTGACCCACATAAACTGCGGATTGCGCTCCGAGCGTACTATGGTGTTGTCCCATTTCAGGGGCACCATGACCTTGCCGTCGGGATCGATATCGCCCCAGTTGCCGTTGGCGTCGCATACAGAGGCCCAGCCGTGGCGGAAAGAAGCGGCAGACTTGTAGGTGGGCTTTATCACCATCTTGCCTGTCTTGTCGGCAAAGCCGTAGAGGCCGTTCTTGGCTTTTACGAGTATGCGGTCCTCGCTGATGGGGCGCACCGCATCGTATTCAGCCATAAGTATAGGTTGCCCCGAGCTTGAGATCGCTCCGTATTTATCACCTTTCTTGACGATGTGCACTTCGTTGCGTGCCGGCGATATGTAATCGTAGCCGGTGGTTATTTTCTCACCTGACTTGTCGATGAGGTAGTGGCCCTCGTTCTCCTGGATCACGGCCACACCGTTGCGGAAGTTCCACGCATCCTTGAAGCCGCGGTTGCTGATGAGGCGTCCGGAGGTCACGTCCACATAATTGTAGTTGCCCCCTTTGGTCTGCACGAGCACCATGCCGTCGCTCACTCCGTAGGCATGTTTGTAGGCACCGGGAGCCACTACCATAGTGCCTTCGGAAGTCCACACGCCATTGCCGGAACCGTTGGCAGATGTTGACGCGTATATTTCGCCGTAGTCGGTCATTACCAGCGGGCTGTAAAGCTCGTTGTCGATATCCTTGCGGGCCAGTAGATGGTGGCTGCCACCCTCGCTGTGGAGGTAGCGGAGGTTGCCTTTGAATTTCTCAAGCTCCTTGTTGGTGTAAACTTTCTTCCATTTGTAGAAAGTGCCTAAGCTGCTGTATTTCACCGGCACGATATTGTTGCCTTTGGAGTCGAACACACCGTACTTGCCGCCGTTGACAGTGGCGCCGTCGAGTTTACATCCTTTGTTGACCCATACGAGGCCCTGCTCGTTGAATGAGCCTACTGCTTCATACTCCACGGGAACTACCCACTGCAAACGATCGGATATGAAGCCGTATTTTTTGCCTTTGCGGGCTGCGGCTACCCCTCCGGTAAGCATGGCGAGCTCCTCATATTCGGGTTTTACAACGATTTTGCCCGATACGTCGGCAAGGCCGTATTTCTCGTTCGACAGCACGCCGTCTTTCCATTTGCCCCCTTTGGCCACACGGTAGGTTGATTCAGCCCATTCGGTGATGTCGTCGAACTGGATGGGGAGCACAAACTTGCCTTCGGGATTTATGATTCCGTACTTGTTGCCTTTACGCACTTTGGCGCGGCCTTCGGAGAATGGTTCGGCTGCGTCATACTTGAAATCGATCACTTTGGTGCCTGATGAGGTTTGGTAGCCCCATTTGCCCTTTTCGTTCTGTACCGGCACATAATCGTCGCTCAGGCTTTGCCCGTAGGTGCACAGGGTGCCCAGCGCTATTGCCGATAAAAAGAGAAGTCTTTTCATTTAAGATTAAAGATTTTTAGATTGGTAAATTTGGTTGATATGCAGAATCTTGTGTTTTTACGCACATTGGCGACAGGGAACTCTGTGTTCCTTGCCGCCTGTTATGCGTTGTGATAGATTGGTTGGTGTCAGATATTTAGTAGAGCCAGTTGATATGGTAGGTGGTAGGCTGCTGGCCTTGTCCCCAGGCTACGCCGACAGCTCGTGCTGCCTCTATGTAGCGGCGTTCGGTCTCCACAGCGTCACGGTATTTGTCGCGTGTCTCGAATTTTTTGTCATCCTTCACCACAGATGCTATCTCTTTTTCAAGTTTCAATGCGCCCTCGTAGGCTGAGCTGGAGGGGTCGATCTGAACCAGATAGCCATAGGCTTCCTGCGCTCCTTCGGCATTGGGCTGTGCGTTCCAGGCTGCACGGGCGGCCTGAAGCAGCTTCTGTCCGTCGAAGTCGATCAGCTCGCGGTATATCTGTATGGTGAGGTTTGTGGCCTCGTTGTAGCCGCGGCAGCATTCGGGGATCTGTGTGGAGTGATAGAGGGCTTCGTCGTAGTTGCGCATTGATGCAGCCTGACGGGCTTTGGCCAAGATCTGGGGATAGTTTGCGTCGAAATAGGCAACTATCTTCTGCTTGCCTTTTTCAATGAAGTTCTGGATGTTGGCGTTCTTGGCATTGAGCTGGCCCAAAGCGTTGATGTAAGCACGCTGCTCCGATGTGCCCACTCCGCGCAGGTCGAGCGAGGTGGTGGCGAAAGTTTTCTTTGTGTTGATGTCGCCGATATAGAGGGTGAGCGTGGTGTAGAGCGAATGTTGCATTGGGGGGCCGGGGAGCACGTCGCTCTGGATGTGGTTGAACTTGCCGGCCACAAAGAACTGGCCGTAGCCGGTGTCGGCTGTCACTCCGTTGGTGGTGATGGCGCGGCCGAGGCGTGTGGCGAGCTGGTCGGCCACTGCTGCGGGCACATCTTCGCCCGATGCGGCGTCAGCCACCATCAAGTGGATCTGGCAGTTATCGGCCGCGGAGGCCATGGAGGCCATGGCTATCATGGCTGATCCTATGAATAATTTGTTGAGTTTCATTTCGGATAATGTGATATAACGTTTATGTGTGTTGATGAATGAAGAGAGCGGTCATTAAGGTTTATTTCTCGCCTATGATGAGGTTGGCGCGTCCGAGGCCCTTTGTGACGATTTTAGAAGTCAGGCTGTAGGGGGCCTTGGAGAGGAATTTGCGCAGGTTGGTCACGAAGCGGCGGGTATCCATGGGGGTGCCGTTTTCGTTGTATAGAGGAATGCGCACCTGCTCGAAGCGGATTATGTCGTCGGTGGCGTCGGTCATGCTGTAACGGTGGTTCACAGTGTTCTGTGCCATCCATGCGTCGATAATGTCGGTGAGCTCCTCGCCGTTGTATTCATCCTCGAATGAGAGGCCCGAGCCGTTGTCGAACAGGCGTATGTCAATGGCTACCTCGCGTCCGTTCTCGGCCATGTCGTTGAAGTGGGCCATGAGCTGTTCCACGAATTTGTCCATGTGGTCCACGACGGCTTCCTCAAGCAACACTTCAGGTGCTGCGCTGAACGAGGGCCTACCGGTGCCCTGCGATGCTGCCACCTGTTTGAGCGAATATGCGTCAAGGCCGCGGAGATTGTAGGTGAGCTGCTTTTTTGGACCCATTGTGCTTATTTTCCAGGTCACTTCCACTATTATGTCGCTTTTGGCACGGTTGAGCAGGCGGTCGAGCGGAGTTTCGGCAAGGGTGGCGCCGGTGGAGCGGCTGGTGGTCATGGCGTCCTCGGCCGACGACTGCTTTATGCTCCGGATGGTCTGGGCCATATCCTTGAGCGGGAATCCGCGGTCGGCCATGAGTTCGCCCACTTTTGTAGTCACGTTCACGAGATCCATGTTGGTCTGCACGGCTGCCTCGTAGTCGGGCACACGTTCGGTCTTGCCCTGCACGTTCATGGTGGTCATGAAGCCGTTCTCATTGCACCAGGTGTCGCCGGGGATCACCATCAGTATCGGTTTCTTGGCCTGTGCTGCGGCATCGAAGCCGGCTGTTGCGGCCAAGGCTATCATAAGGGAGAAAATTATCTTTTTCATGTTTGGTAGATTATGATGTGATTGGGAGATTGTGATGTATTGTTCAGAGATGCTGTTTTCCCGTCGGGTCATCAGGGCTTGATTATGCCGTCGGTTATGAGCTGCTGGCGGAGGGCCGAGCGGTTCACCGACACTACCACGCCATAGGCCTGAAGTGTGGTTGATTGTGCCTTGATGCGTGATGTGCGGTTTTCGTGAAGTGTCACGAACTTGGTGTAGGCGCCTTTCGGGGCGAAGAACTGGTCGAAATAGTAGGCATAACGTTCGCGGGCGTTGACTTCAAGCATCACGGGGCGTTTGTCGCACTTGGCGGCGCCGCCTGTTATTCCCTTGAAGAGCACATCGCTCACGGCGTTGCGCAGGGCCATGTCGATAGCTTCGTTTTTGTCCTTGCCCTGTCCCCAGGTGCGGAGGGTTTCGGTGCCGTCGCCTGGCACGCCCACACATTCGGTGGTGAAAGGCACGTAGGCATACTGTTCGGCCACGTCTATGTTCTTGCGGCAAGAACCGAGGGTGAGGGTCAGCACGGTTGCTGCCGCTGCTGCTGTAAATTTATTGCTGAGTTTCATTGCTTTAATTTGAAATGTGTGTTGTTATGTGATGGGGATGGAGCCCGGGCGTTGCGTCAGAACTCGTAGCCGATCTTCAATACTATGCCTGACACCCACTCGCGTTTTTTGCATGGCATGGGCACTTCCACACCTTCTATTTCCGCGGTTCCGAGATGGCGGGTGCTCATCTGCTGTCCCTGATAGCCGAGGGCTAATGTGAAGGCAGAGCGGCGGAAGTCACCGAAACGCAGGCCGATTGTGGGGCGTGCCATGAATCCGTCGCCGAATGCCACACCGGCATCCATTGACCAGAAGGGGGTCACGCGGCGCTCCTGCGATGGTATGAAGTTGCCGCGCAGGTTCACGAACAGCGGCATGGCCCATTCCATGGAGCGGTAACGGAGATGGTTGCTGTTGATATAATAGCGTGCGCCCAGTCCGAGACCTACTTTCAGATACTCGTTGAAGCGGTAGCCGCCCACAGCGTCGAATTCCACAGGTACGGCATTTTCACCACCGCCGGCATTGCCGCGGAATGTGTAGCCGCCCATGAGGTCGACGGCACACCAGAAGCCGCTTTCGTTGGCGTTATAGTCGGTGGCCACCGAGGCTGAGGGATTGCCTGCCGGAGCTGTCACGGCATGACGCTGGATCTGATTCACTTCCACCATGGGGTAGGTGTAGACGGCGCCGTTGAGGGCGCGGATTGTGATCTCTTCGTTGGGCTTCTCGTTCACGATGGTGCCGGTGATCACAGAGCCGTTTTTCAGAATCACTACGTCGGGATTCTGGTTCTGTGCCATGGCGGCTGCGGCTGTGCCGAGAAACAGGGCCAATGCTATCAGTAATTTTTTCATAATGTGCTGTTTGGAATTGGTTGCGGTTTAAATAAGTTTTATGGCCTTAGAATATGCTGTTGAGGCCTTTGATCACGCCTGCAGCCTCCAGATCCTTGCGGAGCTGGTCCTTGTTGATGGATACTATCTTGGTCACGCGGTATTCTTTTTTGTTCACTTTCAGCACATCACGCTGGGGGCTTACCTCCGACACATAGTTGCGGGCCGGTCCGTTGGGAGCGAAGAAGTTCTGGAAATAGTCGGCATGCTGGGCCTCTGCGGCGGCTGAGCCTGCTATGGGGCCTTTGGAGCCTACTCCGCGGAACAGCGCTCCGTGCACTGCGCAGCGGGCAATGAGATCATCGCTCACTTTCTTGTCCTTGGATATTACTGTCACCTTTACGGCATAGGTGCCTTGGTTGCCTACGCCTGCCTGTGAGATTTCATAATTGAGTTTACCGTCGTTCTTGTCCTTGGCTGCGGCTCCTATGGGGAGCATCACTGCGAGGGCGAGCAGAAATGTGATAATCTTGTTCATAGTTCGAGATGTTTTTTCGGTTATTTAATTTTTAGATTTATTCGGTTTTTTATCCTGTTGTGTTCACAAAGTTAGTTAATCTGCCGCTAACAGCCAACTTATTGCGTCATTATTTGTGTGAGTTCATGGGTTTTGGGGACGAAACCGCCCTGAAAGCATGCCGCACGCCGCCATTATGTCCTCGCCGCGCGATGCCCGTATGGTCGCGGTCACACCGCGCTGGTTGAGCCTGTCGCGGAAATCAGTCATCACACTTGGCGCAGCCGGGCGCAGCGTACTTCCGTCAAATGCGTGGAACCGGATAAGGTTCACCCTTACCTCCATGCCTGCGAGCATACGGGCCAGAGCCTCGGCGTGGCGCATGTCGTCGTTTAGGTCATCCCACATGATGTATTCCACCGACAGGCGCCGCTGGTGGGTGAAATCGTAGGTGCGCAGCAGTTTCATCACATCGGCAAGCGGATAGGCTTTCTCCACAGGCATGAGGCCGGCCCTTTCGGCGCTGAAAGGGGAGTGGACGCTTATGGCCACATGCACTTTTGTCTCATCGAGAAGGCGCCGCAGTGTGTCTAATTTGCCGATGGTCGACACTGTGATGCGCTTCGGGCTCCATGCCAGCCCCCATGGTGCTGTGAGAATTTCAATGGCTGCTTTTACGGACTCGAAATTGTCGAGCGGTTCGCCCATGCCCATGAACACAAGGTTGGTGAGGTTCTCGCTTCCCGGCACTGACAGCACCTGGTTTATGATCTGGCCTGTTGTCAGCTGCCCGTGGAAACCCTGCCGTCCGGTGGCGCAGAACGAGCAGTTCATCCTGCATCCGGCCTGTGACGACACACACAGCGTGGCGCGGTCGCGGTCGGGTATGTAGACACTTTCCACATCGCGTGTGCCTACTCCGCGAAACAGGTATTTCGCTGTCCCGTCCTTGCTCAGGGCTTCGGTGAGCGGATCTTCGCGGCCCACGGTGTAGAGTGAGCTGAGCCGTTCGCGTCCCTGTTTGGATAGGTCTGTCATTTCGTCGATTGAAATGGCGCGTTTGCTGTAAAGCCAACGGGCCATCTGTCCGGCTGCAAATTTCGGCAGTCCTGTTTCGGCGGCTACTTGACGCAACTGCTCAGGATTCATGCCGAGAAGCGGTGTGAGTGTGTGGTGGGTGGTGTTATTTGGTTGCATTGTTATAGGAATCAGAATGTTGGTGCAAATTTAGTCAATTAAAGGGTAGCGTCAAAATGGCTGTTAAATATTTATTATGATTTATTTATATAAATTTAGGGTGTGAAATGGTTTTTATATCTATCTTTGCTGTGTCTTGAATCCATTAATAAATTGTGACAAGGAAATATATTAGAATTTTGGTTATGAGGGAAAGGCGCTCCTGCGAAGAAGCGCCTTTCTTATTTTTGAGATAGTGGTGTGTCCACTGTTTGTGGTTGCTGTGTGCTTGTATAATACGCCTACAGGGCGCTTCCGTAAAATGGTGCGCCCTGTAGAAAAATCATTTATTGGGGGAGGGGTGATATTACTTGTTGAGGGTTTCTTTCACGAGATCGTTGGGAACCATCTGCTCCTGGAAAGTGTAAGCGCCGGTTTTGGGCGATTTCACCACCTTGATCACCTTGCTGTATGTGCGGCCTTCACCTTTCTGGAGAGAGGCCACGGTTTTCTTTGCCATATCTTAGATATCGGAATTTTAAAAGGTTGGTAAATGAAATTATTTGATTTCCTTGTGAACGGTCACCTTCTTGAGAATGGGGTTGTATTTCTTCAGCTCAAGACGCTCGGTGGTGTTCTTGCGGTTCTTGGTAGTGATGTAGCGCGATGTTCCGGGCATACCACTCTCCTTGTGCTCGGTGCATTCGAGGATCACCTGCACGCGATTACCTTTAGCTTTCTTTGCCATCGTCTATTAAAATTCTAAGTATTTGATTTCAGTTAAATAACCCTTCGACGCTGCGTCCTTTATGGCGGCGTCAAGACCCTTCTTGTTGATGGTGCGGAGTCCGGCAGCCGAGATGGTCAGCAAAATCCATGCCTGTTCTTCAACCCAGAAGAATTTCTTGTTGAACAGGTTTACATTGAATTTACGTTTTGTGCGGCGCTTGGAGTGCGACACGTTGTTGCCCACCATAGCTTTCTTGCCTGTGATTTGACAAATCTTTGACATGGCTGTGTTTAATTTATCTCTAAGTTAAATAATTCAATTGTAACTTGTTGTCCGGAATCTCCTGTCCACGTTCTCATATCGCGTCCAAGCGCATCATTCTTAGCCGCTTTTCGTGGGAGCTGCCGAAACAGTGTGCAAAGTAACAATATTTTTTTCATTCCACCAAATATCCCCGCCTGTTTTCGTCCTTTTATTGTAGGAAAAAATTTAAGTTCACACTTTACGTGATATTATTATGGAGGCGTGAGGCTATATGATATGGCAGTTGCGGAAATTTTATAATCCGTATTGGGAGAGATGTTCTTTGCTTTCTCCCGGGCTTTCCCTTATGGTTCCTATAATCAGTTCGATATCGTATTCGTCAATTTCTCCCAAATAGTTCCATTCATTGAATTTATTTGGATAGGCCGTTTTCAAACGTACACAATCCACGAAAGAATCATATCTCAAAAAAAGGATACTTTGATTGCTTGATTGGCATATGGTACATCTTGATGTGCGCTGGCAAATTCTTATTTATATGAGAGTTGATAATAACTCCGCCATATGCTACACTGTCCGAACCAAAACCAAGCACCACAAAATACTTGTCGCGCGATGAATCTCCGGGTTTCGGTTTTATTCCGTTGGCCTCGGACATGGTTATCTCATATACATCACCAATCTTGACAATCCTTGATGCCAACCGTGAAAGATCTGCTTCATTAAGGGCATCTGAAATCTTCATCATCTCAATGCCGATTCTAATTGCATTTGCTCTTCAATGTATTCAAGCATTGCCTTATCTGCGTTTAGAACTCTTGCCATTGAGAGTGGGGAGATCACATTTGTGCCATTGACACGGCGATTGGCCTCATCCCATGCTTCATCGTGTGATTTTCGCATTAGTTGGCCGAATGTCAGTGACTCATTTTCCTCAATAGCTTGATCCAACGCGTCGGTTTCCGACTTTGATATGAAGTGCATATTTGCTTCGCGTTTCGGTAAAAGGACATTGGGTGCGTCTTCTCCGGCAAACTGAATTACCTCTGTCAAATATTCGGCAAGTTCCATTTTGGGCTGATTCAGTTCTTTTATTGCGTCATACAAACGAGTGGGGACAGGACCATATTTCAATGCGCAGAATTCATCCGGAACAATACCGCTTCCCCATTTTGCGAGATGTTTCATCTCTGCAAAATAGAGAATCTTGAAAGTATGGTAGAAGTCCATTCCTCCAGTCTTTTCAAGAATATACAGAACTAATTCTGTAAGTTTTTTGCTGTCAAAACTCGTCATTGGCTATTTGTTCTTTACGTTATGAACGTATGATGTCATGTGTCGGTTCTGTTTGTTTCGCAAATATACGAATTGTTTTTAATTATTTCGATGTTAGATAAATTCAGAATGTTTTTGTCTCGAATGCGGCGGGTCAGCGGATTATTGGCCAGGGGTAGCGGCGGAGTTCGGCGGCGAGGGCTTTCTCGCGGCCCGAGCAATAGGCGTCGCACAGCGCATGGAACTTCGGCGAATGGTTCATCTCGCTCAGATGGGCGAGTTCGTGCCATACTATGTAGTCGCGCAGATGCTGGGGCAGGAACACGAGGTCGCGCGACAGAGCTATTTCGCCCCGCACTGAGCAGCGTCCGAGTATGCGGTGTCCCGCCGATATGCTCCATGCCGCCGGGTGCAGTCCGAGCTGTGCCGCCAAGGCGCGTGCGCGGGGTAGCAGTATTGCCGGGGCCATGCGTGAGGCGCAGCGCACGAGCATTTTCGATATGGTGGCGGCTCCAGAGGTGGATGTGGGGTCTATTGCTGTTCCGACGCCTATCTGTGCCGATGTGCCGTCAATGCGGGCCGTAACCGATTCAGGTGCGATGCTTTGCGGCCCGAGGATGAATTTTGCGTCCGGCAGTTCGATTGCCGACGGCACGATGTAGCCTGCGGGCTTCGGCTTCCGGGCCATGAGCCGGGGTGCCATGCTGTTGATTACATCATAGAGCCGGAGGGGATCGGTTTGTGCGGGAATAGTCACGATGAGCCTGTCATGGCTCCAGCGTGCGCTTACATTGACGCTTCCACGGCGCATCCGCAGTTCGATAAGCCCTAATTGCGGGTGGTTCAGCAGCTGTGACGCCTTCATGTCGCGGCTATTTGCCCCAAAGCAGTTTGCCGCGCAGGGTGTCTATGAAATTGTGCCCCCGCGTGTGGGCTATCCTGGTGACGAACGGAGCGCGGCACACAGTCAGCTCGGCCCCTTCCGGCATAAGTGTGGACTTGCCGTCAAGGCTCAGGTGGAAATGCTCCGACCGCGATGTCACTTTGATGTGTATTACCGAATTGTCCGAGATCACGAGCGGCCGCATGGTCAGTGAATGCGGGGCGATGGGGGACAGCACCACGGCTTGGGCCGACGGCTGTATGAGCGGGCCGCCAACCGACAGGTTGTAACCCGAGCTGCCTGTGGGGGTTGAGATTATCAGGCCGTCGCATTTGTAGTCAGTGGATCCTAAGCCGTCAATGCTGACGCTGACGGTGATCATTGAGGCCGAATCGCGTTTGAGCAGAGCCACTTCATTGAGGGCGTAGGGCCATATGGCCGGGGGCACAGCAGCTCCGCAGGTGTGCAGCACTGTGCGGTTTTCCACGTCGAAGTCGCGGCGCATGATGAGGTCCGGCAGCTCGTCGATAGCGTCGATGTCGATCTCTGAGAGAAAACCGAGATGGCCGGTATTGACCCCGAGAATAGGTATCTGTTTGTCTCCGACCCACCGGGCTGTGTTCAGGAAAGTGCCGTCACCCCCTATGCTCAGCGCCAGTTCGGCGTCGAAGTGCGGTGAGGCTATCACATGGGCCGACAGGGGCAGTTCGGCTCCGTTCTGCTCAAGATACTCATATAGCTTGCGGTGAACAGTGAGTTGGGCGCCGCAGCCTGCAAGGGTGGTGAGCAACTGCGCAACGGGGGTGATGAAACTGTTCTGGTGCCGGCTTCCGTAAACGGCTATGCGCATTGACATGGTGGGATGATTCTATATATTATTAATGTGTGGCCGGGGGTCACATTGACAGATAGTGCATGAGTTCTTCGGCGCGGCGCCGGGTTGTGGCCTCGTCGGATGATTCTATGGGTGAGCGCATTGATGTCACAGTATAGCCGTGCCGCTCGAGCGACCGGGCCACACCCGACGCGTCAAGCAGTCCCACGCGGAGTTCCACCACGGCTTCGCCTCCCGGAGTCGTGTCGGAAGTGAGATTCAGGTTGAGCAGATGGGCGTCGCAGTCCTCCACGGCACGGGCCAAAGCCGATGCGCTGTAATCGGCCGGATGGCATGTCACGGTAAGTTCCGAGCAGTCGTTACGCTCCGGAAGGAGCCGTTGCAATGCCCGGTTATCTTGGTCGCAGTGGCGTGTGGGGATGATATTTTTTTTCTCTTTTGGGTTCAAACGTTTCGCCAATTGGTGATTTCTGATTAATTTTGTGGACTCCAAGGGGAGCCACGCCATTTTTGTTTTTACAAAAGTAACAAAAAAGATTGTATCTGCCCGACTCAATTACATAAAATATATGACAAACCTAAGCGTCAACATCAATAAGGTAGCAACATTACGAAATGCCCGGGGAGAAAACAGGCCTGACGTGCAGCAGTTCGCTGTGGACTGCGAGCGTCTCGGCGCAGCCGGCATCACCGTCCATCCCCGTCCCGACGGACGCCATATCAAACACGAGGATGTGTATCTGTTGCGTCCGCTGATCAAAACGGAGTTCAATATCGAGGGATATCCCGCTCCGGAATTCATGGATCTTGTGCTGAAAGTGAAGCCCGCACAGGTCACGCTTGTGCCTGACGCCCCCGATGCACTTACCTCCTCACGCGGATGGGATGTAGCCGGGAATATGGAATTTCTTACCGGTGTGATCGACCGTCTCCGCGAGGCAGGCATAAGGAGCTCCATATTCGTTTCCACGGATATCGACAATATACGTCTCGCAGCCAAGGCCGGGGCCGACCGTGTGGAACTTTACACCAAGCCTTACGCCGACAATTATGCCTCTGATCCCGAAGGGGCTGTGGCGCCCTTTGTCGAGGCTTCGAAAGCCGCACATGCCGCCGGACTCGGTGTCAATGCGGGCCATGACCTCAATCTCCAAAACCTCAAGTTCTTCCACGAGCGTGTGCCGTTTCTCAACGAAGTGTCGATAGGCCACGCCATAATTTCCGACGCACTTTATTTAGGCCTTGCAGAGACCATACGTCAGTATAAGATGTGTCTCGAAGGCTGATAACTGAATCAAGACATTACATAAATCCGATATGCTTTCATTCATCCTCAATCAGGTGGCAGCCGCAACCGCCCCGGCGCCTACCGAGCTCTCGCTTTGGGAGCTGTGCATGGAAGGCGGCTGGCTGATGATCCCCATCGCCCTGCTTTCAGTGGTGAGTATCTATATCCTTGTGGAGCGTGTGATAGTGCTCCGCCGGGCCTCACGCGAGGACGAGACATTCATGAAGCGCATCCGCGACTATGTGCACGAGGGCGAGATCGAGAGCGCCTATAACCTTTGCCGCTCCGTAGCCACCCCTTATGCGCGGCTCATAGAGAAAGGCCTCAGCCGCATAGGCCGTCCGATGAACGATGTGCTTGTGGCCATCGAGAACACCGGCAACCTTGAAGTAGCGGCCCTCGGCAAAGGCCTCACCTGGCTTGCCACAACTGCCGCCGGCGCTCCTATGCTTGGCTTCCTCGGCACTGTTATGGGAATGGTGCGTGCATTCTATAACCTCGCCGGAGCCGGTTCGTCGGCCAATATAGGTGTGCTGGCCGGAGGCATCTACGAGGCGTTGGTAACCACCGTGGCCGGTCTTGTGGTGGGTGTGATAGCCCTTTTCGCCTACAATTATCTCACGGCCCGCATCAACGGTATAATGAACCGTATGGAGGCCAAGACAATGGAGTTCATGGATCTCCTTAACGAGCCGGCCTCCTGATCCTCTCACCCAACCCCTTAAAAGCCAGTTATGTCACTGAAACGACAACACGACATTACGGCGGCATTCTCCATGGCGTCAATGACCGACGTCATATTCCTGCTGCTGATATTCTTTATGGTCACCTCCACATTCGTGTTTCCCACGGCATTGGAAGTGAATCTGCCCCAAAGCTCTGAGCAGACGGCCATAAAGCCCTCCACCCGTGTCTACATCGACCGCTCCATGAAGCTTTATGCCACTATGGGATCGGGCGAGCCACAGGAAATGACCCTCGAGGAGCTTATGGCATTTCTCCAGCTCAATGCCTCTTCGGCTGAAGGTGCCGAAGCTGAGTACATAGCGGTATACGCCGATGAGGAGGTCACTTACGGACGCCTTGTGGAAGTGCTCGACATGGGTGCCCGCTTCAACCTCCGCATGGTGCTTGCCACCAAGCCGGCCCCTGCGTCCATAATGCCTAACGATCAACCGGAACCGTCAGTCACGAAATGAGCCGTCAGTCCTGTTCCACAGTAATGCCGCGTGTGGGAGGTGCCGCAGGCACCGTCCTGTTCCATGGATTGCTGCTGCTTGTGCTGCTGCTCGCGTATCTTGTATATCCGCCATCGGATCAGCCGGATCCGCAGCCGGCCGAGGAGGAAACCGGCGAACTGCTGCTTGCAGGCGAATATGTGCTGATAGGCGATGACGTGACCGTGCCGGGCGACGCCGTTCAGGCTCCGCAGCCCCAGCAGGTGGCCGTTGAGGAGAGTCCGGAGACCGACGCCATAATCTCCTCCACTACCCCGAGGGCCGATGCTATCCCTGTGCCCCCGAAGCAGGACGATTCGCGCCGCGCCGCAGCCACAGAGGCGCGTATAAAGGAGCGCGTGAATTTCAGTTCCACAGGCAAAACCGGCTCTGACGCCGCCAAGGCAGGCAGCCGCGACGGCAACACAACGGCCTCCGACGCAGCCCTGTCAGGCGCTCCCGGCCATTCGCTCAAAGGGCGGTCACTGGCCCATTGGGAGAAACCTGTGGCCTACACCACCGGCACAATAGTGGTCAGTGTGCGCGTCAACCGCGAGGGCAAAGTGATTTCAGCCACATATCTCCGTGGCTCAGGCAATGTGGCCTCGAGCGCCAAGGCCCGCTCAAGCTGCGTCCAGGCGGCATTGCAGTCGGCTTTTTCAGTCGATACCGACGGCCCCGCCGAGCAGCGCGGCACCATCACATATAAATTTGTGGGGCGCTCCGGCGATAAAAACAGCTGAAAAAACGTTATAAAGTCAGGGCATGCCGCCCGTGAGTTTATAAACACGTTCAACCACCGTGGCCCCTCTCCGGGTCATATAACACAACACAATTGTCATGGAATCAACACGTCAGGCAAAAATAGCGAGACTCATACAGAAAGAATTAGGCGAGATATTCCGCCAGCAGACAGCCAAGACACGGGGCGTGATAGTGTCCGTGAGCGCCGTGCGCGTGTCGCCCGACCTGTCCATAGCGCGGGCGTATCTTTCCGTTTTCCCCTCCGAAAAGTCGCAGGAAATGATCGAGAGCATCAACGCCTCCGCCAAGACCATCCGTTATGAGCTGGCTCAGAAAGTGCGCTATCAGCTGCGCAAGACACCGGAATTGTCATTCTATCTCGACGATTCGCTCGACTATATAGAAAACATCGACGCCCTGCTCAAGAAGTGATGCTTGCCCTGCGCATAGCCCTCCGCTACCTGTTCTCAGCCAAGAGCCACGGCGCAGTCAATGTGATATCGGGCGTTTCGATGGCCGGGGTGGCTGTGGCCTCCGCAGCCATAGTGTGTGTCCTGTCCGTGTTCAACGGATTCAGCCGTGTGGCCATGGACCGCGTGTCATATATCGACCCCCGGCTTAAAGTGGTGCGGGCCGACGGAAGGCCTTTTGAGGCAGGCGATTCGCTTGCCGGTGCCGTCGGCGCCCTCCCCGGGGTGGCCGCGGCATGTCCGGTAGTGGAGGAGATGGGCCTGTGTGTGTTTCACGACCGGCAGTTGCCGGTGCGTTTCAAGGGCGTTCCGGAAGCTTACGGCAATGTGTCATCCTTCACCGATGTGATAATCGACGGCGACTGCATTCCCTCGCGTTCCGACGAATGCGCGGCCCTGAGCGTGGGAGTGGCGATGGGGCTGGAGGCACATCCGGGCTATTACGACGCCTTCGAGATCTATGTGCCCCGTCGCAGAGGACGCATCAATCCCGCCAATCCCGCCATGGCTTTCCGGAGCGACACGCTGAGGGTAGGCGCCGTGTTCCAGACCGACGATGCCGAAATCGACGCCGATCTCATCTACATACCCCTTTCCTCGGCCCGGACAATGCTCGATTACGACACCGAAGCCACATCCATAGAGGTGGCCTTGCAGCCTGATGCCGACGAGCGCGGTGTGGCCGCCTCGATAGCCGCTGCCGCCGGCGATGGAGTGAGGGTGCTCACGCGCCTGCAGCAGAAGGAAGAGTCGTTCAGAATGATCGAGATCGAGAAATGGGTCACATTCATGATGCTCGCGTTCATATTGCTCATAGCGTCGTTCAACATCCTGTCCACTCTGTCCATGCTCGTTATCGAGAAAACCCCCGACATAGCCACACTCCGCGCCTTGGGAGCCACACAAAGGCTTATAACGTCGGTGTTCACCATCGAGGGGGCGCTCGTCACCGTGGCGGGCGGATTGGCCGGAGTGGCTGCCGGCACACTTCTCAGTCTCGCCCAGGAGCGATGGGGGTTCATAAAGCTCGGAGGTGATCACTCCAAGATGTCGCTTGACGCCTATCCCGTGGCGGTGGAATGGACGGATGTGGCGGCCGTGGCGGCCTTGATTATTCTTCTGGCTGCCTTTACCTCATTGCTCGCCCGCTTTATCGTGCCGCGCGGGAAAAGGGGATAAAACGTCACGATTAACGTATTTTAACATGGGGGGGTAAAATCCCATACTTTATACCTATTTTTGCAGATAAACGGATGTAACACACCATCTTTGTTTCAATTCTGCAAAAAATCTTAATTATATAATTTAACAAAACCAATTATGAATCATCGTTACTTGCCCGGGCGCCGCATAAAGGCGCTCTTTGCCGCGTTGTCGTGTGTCGCGGCTGTGTGTGCGTCAGCGGCCGGCCCCCGCTTTATTTATATATTGGGCTACAACACGGCCTGGGACATGCCTGTCCACGAAAATGCCGATAAGTACGAAACCTCCAAGATGTACGAGACCTCGGAGGGCAGCAATGTCTATGAAGGTGTGTTTGACATGCCCAGCTCGTGGTTCCGTTTTATTACTGAGCTTTCCGATTCTTCTATGGGCACTCTGGCCTATAAATCCAATGTCATATCGCCCAAATATGACGGCTATCCGTTGGAGCCTTATGGCAACAGCGGCGCATTTGTGGCCCGTAATGCCGGATTTGACGCTCTGCTGCCGAATGGTGTTGAAGCCGGCTCATGGCTGCTGCCGTCGGTCGGCACCTACAAGTTCATAGTCGACATGAACAGGGAGCTGCTTGTGGTAGCGCCCGCCGGCCAGTATCTGTCGCTCCTCGACACGGATGCCGCCCCCACATATCTCACCCTCGGCGACTGCAATTACAACAAGGTGCAGTATGCCGGCGCCGGATCCATGAATCTGCGTTTCTATGACTTTGTCTCCGGCAAGTGGATCAATCCCAATACCGGTAAGGACAAGGTGACAAAAACCGGCGCATGGCAGAATTTCACCTCCACCACACTGTCCGACACAATGGGGCTTCCGTTCTCATTCGACAACTGGACCGGAGGCACCGTGGCCACCGAAGTGAAACAGCCCAAGACCGTCAGGATAATGGTGACCCCCGACAACGGCCCGCATACCCCCGAGGATGCGGTCTATGCCGTTAACCGTGGCGAGGTAATGCAGCCCGGCACGAATGCCTCCGATGCCGTTATGTCCACGTTCCTCAAACTCCTGCCTGTGGGCGACGGCACCTATTCCGCCACGATGAAACTCACCGGCAACAATAAGCTCCTCGCAGTCAACTTTGTGACGGATCTTGCCGCCGATCCGGCCGACAACATGGTACTCTCGCCTGCGGTTTCCGGCGAGATGTGGGCGGTCGACGACGGTCTGGCCTACGCCTCAGCCCGTAAGGTGCGCGCCTTCGAGGCATCCTATTTCACCATCCCTTACCGCATGGCGACGGAACTGCCCGCAGGCACCGAGGTGAAATTTACCGTGAATCCGGGAGCCAATCCGTGGGTCACATTCGAATTCCCCTCCATGAAAAACGAACGGACCGATATATGGCTTGTCGGCACACCCAACGGCTGGGACAACCGTGATGACTCATGTCCGCTCCATCCTACCGACAAGGGCGGATATTACGGCCACTTTAAAGTTGATTCCGAAGGACTCTCTTTCCGTTTCGCCACCAGACTCGGATCATGGGCCGCTGAAAACTTCATAGGCAGTGACTACCAGGACTTCTATGAAGAGCAGATGTTTTTCGATGAAGAAGGTGTCTACCGTGGTCCTTGCGTTGTCGGAGGCCTCGGCAACTGGGCTCCACAGAATCTGAACAGCACCGATCTGTATTGCTATGTAGAACCTGACTCCCGCAGTGTCGTTTTCTCCGACGGACCCATACCTGAAGCAGGCAATACACTTCCCACCGGGTCTCTCGGACGCAAGGAGGGTGTTTTTGCATTCAACGACGACCCGACAAATACTGAGTTTAGATTCACCCCGAGGTATGAGCAGTTCAGCAGATATGATGACGTGTACAGAAATACTGTGTCCGTTCCCTACGGAGCCATGTACCTGTTCACCCGCATCCCCGCAGCGCTCCCGTCCGATCCCTCGTGGGGCGGTTCATACTATTTGAGCCCGGTTGAGGGAGCCGTGTATGTGCTGGATGATCTTGGCGTCGCCGAAGGCTCCTTTGTCAAGGTCGACGAGAACGCCGGCGCAAAGGTGCGTCCTTTCACGGTGGTCGACAAGGACGGCAATATCGTGGACAAAACGAGCCTGAACGTGGAGATTGACTTCGCCTCCAATAAAATCTATTTCGAGGATATGGGCAAATGTCCCTCCTATCTTGTGGGCGCTATCTCCGGCGGTGAATGGCCCACATACGCCACCCGTGGCAATTTCCGTAAATGCGCGATACCCCGTAATGGCGGGATAGTCGATATCCCGGCCGGCAAGATGGACTTCCGATTTGTCCGTTCAATCGCTGTTGCCGGCGGACAGTACCTCGGCGAGGAGGCAAAGGTTACTTTTGAGAATGGATTTGCCTATATAAATACCGATATTTCTACCGGAGGCGATCAGTATGGCTGGTCCAACAAGCATGTCGTATGCCCGGAATGGGAAGGCGGCAAAGTGTTTGTGTCGGCCAGTCGTATGCTGAAGATGGACGGCGTGGACCATGTCACTGCTGTCGTGAACTCCGACTCTGACGACTTGCCCCGGTATACCCTTGTACGCCGCGACGGCGCATCATTGGTATTCTCCGGCAAGGTTAAGTTCCATAAACTTGAGAATCCTCTCCTGCGCCAGTGGCTTGAATTCTGCCTTTATTCTGGCGGCGATGAATATGAGAAGCAGATTTATTTCGCATCCATGGCCCAGGACGCCGGAATTGGATGGCATATTTACGAGGATGCCCGGAATCTTTTGCCGCAGGGCAATGTGTATGATGCCCCCATGGCATTCGGAGGATGGAATTTCTATCTGCCTGCTCTGAAATTCACTGAGGGAACCGACGAGGTGGAGATGGATGTCACCGTCGACCTCGACGCCATGACCCTCCATGCCACTGTGGCCGAGGAGAATGTGGCCACTGTATATGAGGTTGTGGAGAATGACAATGCCGGAATCGACGGAATTTACGCGTCACCTTCGCCCGTGCAGGATGATGTGGTCACTTTCGACGCGCAGGTTGAGAATACGGAATGCTCCTTCAACCTCACTTCGCCCGAAGGCGCTGTGATACAGCCTGCCGGAGGCACCGATGTGGATGTCACATTCGACCAGACCGGCTCATACACAGGCCGCTTTGCCAAAACTCCCGCCGGAACACGCTCGGCTGCGCGCCGCGCTGCCGCCAGATCGGCCAAATGGAATATCTCGCTCCCCGAAAATGGCATAGGCCAGATATTCATGGCTGTGGATGAGGCCGCAGGCACAGTAAGGATATTTGCCCCTGATTACAACGAGGGCTATTTCATCCTCCCGCTCGCCGACTGGAATTACCTCGTGTATCCCGGCGTGGAAAATCTTGACGAGATGAAAAAATCCATGCTCCGCGAAACCTCCGGGGGCATTTTCGAAGGCGACTTCGTGAATCCCGACGCCAATTCCGTAATGTTTGTTTCGGGTCTGTTCTCGAGCAAGACTTCGATGAGCGGTCTCTCGTCAATGGATTATTCTGACGACCGTACATTCGCACTGGCTGAACCCTCATGGTCCGTCACCAAAATCGGAGTCATGGGAAAGAATAAATATACCAGCCCCGCGGCTGAGACATGGCGCATTAATTCCATTCCCGGCAAGATACATGTGGTGTTCGACTCCAATGCCAGCACACTGACCCTCTCGCACGAGAGCGCAGGCATAAGCTCCGTTGAGGCCGATGGCGCGTCGCTCAGCATAGTTCCCGTGGCCGGCGGCGTGAATATAAATGCCTCCGTGGATTCGCATGTCGACATATATTCCATGCAGGGTATCCTTGTGCGTTCGATCGATGTGACTGCCGGAAGCACGTTTGTGGATCTTCCCTCAGGGCTTTATATCGTGAACCGCGCCAAGATCATGGTACGCTGATAAACCTTTATTACTATATGGCGACGGGGCCGTGCGGAAAATCCGCAC
>URII01000010.1 GCA_900547825.1 uncultured Porphyromonadaceae bacterium | reverse complement strand
CCGTGAATACGGACGCCGATCCACGATACTATATGCCTGACGAGCTTACTCCCTCCATGTACGGAAAAGAGATCCGGATAGTGGGTGGGCCGCTTGACGGTTATTCAGGAAGGCTTCTATCGGTGAAAGGGATGCGCAAGCGCCGCCTCATAGTAGAGCTTCCGGGAATGCTGAAGGCCGCCGTGGAGGTAAGTCCCGATCTGATTTATTGTGAATGAATGGAAGATAACAAATTAATCCGACAGCGAATATGACAGCAGATAAACCACTAATAGACAGCACATTAAATAACGGGGGGGGTAAAATCCGCTCTTCGAACATAGAATTGCTGCGATGCGTGGCAATGTTGATGATAATAGTACATCACTATTGCGTAAATTCAGGGATAGCCGATGTGCTTGATTTTCAGAATAATCCTATAAACACTCTCATTGTTCAATGTATGGCTTTCGGCGGGAAAGTCGGGGTGAATATATTTTTCATCATATCAGGATATTTCATGATCACCGGACGGATGAAATGGGAAAAGGTGGGTAAATTTCTTGTCCAGATATTTTTCTACAATCTCATAGTCAGATTGTGTCTATGGGGATGGGGTGGATATGAGATTCCCAAAATCTCCTGGTTCGGAATAATACCGGTGATATTCGGCGTTCCGGGAAGTTTTATAGCAAGCTATGTGTTTGTGTATCTGCTGAGTCCGCTTATCAACCGCGGGTTGAACGCGCTGACGCGCCGGGAGTTCAACTACCTGTTGGGTGTCCTTTTGTTTTTCTTTACGGTTGAGGCTACGTTTATGCTCCAGAACACCTGGCATTATTTCGGGTGGGCATTTGTGATGTACAGCGTCGGGGCCTATATAAGGAGGTTCGATGTGGTTTCCGTAAAAATTCCGTGGCGCACCGGGGCTGTGGCTGCCGTTGCAGCCACCTGGGCTTTTATTTTGCTATCAGACATGGGATATTGCAGATTGCCCTGGAATTATTTCATATTCGATGCCAACAAACTGACTATGTTGGTATGCGCGGTGTTTATTTTCATGGCTTTCCTTACGGTGAGAATGCCATATATAAAGGCTGTAAATACATTCGGCGGCACAACGTTGGGCATATTGCTGATTCACGCCAACTGCGCCGCCATGCGGCAATGGCTATGGCAGGACACGCTGGATGTGCCGGGCCAGATTGACAATCCGTGGCTGTTGTTGCACATGTTGGGCTGGAGCATAGCTATTTTCTTGGTTTGCGGGGTAATAGAAATTGCCCGCAAACAATGGCTTGAGGGGCCTGTGTTCAATGTAATAAAGGCTATATTCCAACCTGTAACGTCACGGATTGCATCGCGTACAATTATCTGATTACATTTAATGGCTGAAACTCTGAAACATAAGGCTGTGAGCAGTGTGCTATGGCGTGTTGCCGAACAGGGGGGCAAGCAGGCGATATATTTTGTGATATCGGTGGTGCTTGCACGCCTGATCATGCCTGACCAGTTCGGACTGGTGGCCATGCTGACGGTGTTCACCGCCATAGCGAATGTGTTTATCGACTCGGGGTTCTCCACGGCTCTTATACGCAAAACGGACCGGACGCAGGCCGACTGCTCGACAGTGTACTGGTTCAATGTCATCATCTCGGCGGCATGTTATATAATCCTGTTTTTCGGTGCACCGCTTGTGGCAAAATTCTATGATATGCCGCAGCTTTGCGCAATTCTGCGTGTAACATCGCTCAACCTTATAATAGGATCGCTGGCAGGAGTGCACCGCACGCTGTTGCAGGCTGAGATGGATTTCAAGGCATTGACAAAATTCAATCTGCTCGGAGTGGTTTTGTCAGGAATAACCGGCGTAATACTGGCTTATCTTGGATTTGAGGTATGGGCCCTGGTTGCGCAAGGATTAATGATGACTGCTGTAACTACTGTAAGTGTGTGGTATAAGGTTGCATGGCGTCCCTCTTTTATTTTTTCACGGAAGAGTTTCCGGGAGTTTTTTGGATTCGGCTCCAAGCTTTTGGCGTCGTCGGTGTTAGATACTGTATATTCAAATATATATTCGGTGGTAATCGGCAAGGTTTACAAGGCGTCGGACTTAGCATTCTACAATCGGGCTTCCTCACTCACCTCAATGACCTCATCGCTTCCCACATCGATACTTCAGTCAGTAACCTATCCGACTTTATGCAAGCTACAGAATGATGATGAGGCGCTGAAAAACGGTTACCGACGGACATTACGCATATCAGCTTTTATAATATTTCCCCTATGTTTAGGTGTGGGAGCCGTTGCGTATCCGCTCATCAATGTATTATATACAAAAGTATGGATATATGCGGCCACCCTGCTATCTATCATGGCCTTTTCAAGAATGTGGTTTCCCATACACGCCATAAACCTCAATTATCTTATAGTGAAGGGGCGCAGCGATCTGTTTTTCCGACTTGAGGTAATAAAAAAGATAACGGGGGTGGCGATGCTGTGCATAACCGTGCCTTTAGGGCTGGAGGCTATGTGCTGGGGGAGTGTGTGCACGTCATTGCTTGCATTGATATGGAACACTTATTATACCGGGAAGTTCCTGCAAATGAGTATCCTCAGGCAGCTACATGACCTCACCCCCACCCTGCTGCTCAGTGGGGCGATGTATGCCGGGGCTCGGTGTACGGCGCATTTTATGGGTGACGGGATATTGTCGCTGATATGCTCGGTGACGGCAGGCGCCATCATATACATAGGCGGCGCGTTCATATTCCGTATGCCGGAGCTGGCCGAGCTGCGCAACTTAAGGAAATAACACCTATTTTTTACTGATATGGAACAAATAACAGTGACATCTCCGTTGCTGCCCGACCGGGAGGAGTTTAACCGGTTGCTCGCCGAGATATGGGACAGCAAATGGATAACCAACAACGGACGTTTTCACCGGCAGTTGGAAAAGGAACTTGCCGAATATCTGAAAGTGCCATATATAAGCCTGTTTACGAACGGTACGTTGCCTCTGATCACGGCGTTGCAGGCCTTACGCATCACAGGGGAGGTGATCACGACGCCTTACAGCTTTGTGGCCACGTCACATTCGCTATGGTGGAATGGCATCAAGCCGGTGTTTGTGGACATTGATCCGGCCACCTGCGCACTTGATCCGCAGAAAATAGAAGCGGCGATAACTCCACGCACCACTGCAATAATGCCCGTACACTGCTATGGGAAGCCATGTGATACCAAAGCCATCAAGGAGATAGCCGACAAATACGGGCTCCGGGTTATATATGACGCGGCTCATGCTTTCGGCGTGGAGGTGAACGGTGAGTCATTGCTGAATGCCGGAGATATGTCGACACTTTCGTTTCATGCCACAAAGGTGTATAACACGATTGAGGGTGGCGCGTTGGTAATGCATGACGAGGTGACCAAAAAGCGTATTGACTATCTTAAGAATTTCGGCTTTGCGAATGAGACTACCGTGGTGGCGCCGGGCATCAATTCCAAGATGGACGAGGTGCGCTGCGCCTACGGTTTGCTGAATCTGCGCAATGTAGACAACGCCATTGAGGCGCGCCGGAGTGTGGCTGTGCGCTACCGCGAGGCATTGCGTGAGGTGGAGGGCGTAACATTTTTCGATGATATGCCGGGGGTACGGCACAACTATTCGTATTTCCCGATATTCATTGATGCGGAACGTTACGGCATGAGCCGCGATGATCTGTATTTCAAGATGAAGGAGGCCAATGTGCTGGGACGACGCTATTTCTATCCGCTCATATCGGAGTTCTCCACATACCGCGGACTGCCCTCGGCCAACCCGGAGAACCTGCCTGTGGCTACCCGTATAGCCAACGAAGTGATATGCCTGCCGATGCACCACGCATTGACGGACGAGGATGTAGAGCGGGTTCTTGAACTTGTGGTGAAATAACAGAGCAAACAAATTGCTTAAAAATATGACGATGCCGCAAAAAACGATATTGATGCTTGGAGGCTCGATGCAGCAGGTTCCAGCCATTGAGAAAGCCCGAGAAATGGGGTTACGCACGGTGCTTATCGATTATCTGCCGGATAATCCGGGGCAGTTTGCAGCTGATAAATGGTATGCCGAAAGCACTACTGACATTGAGGCAGTAATGAGAATTGCATTAGCGGAAAAAGCTGATGGGATTTTAGCCTACGCTTCCGATCCGGCGGCATTACCGGCGGCTATAGTCGCTCAAAAGTTAGGGTTACCCACCAATCCACCTGAAAGTGTGGAAATCCTTGGGGTAAAACATAAGTTCCGGGAATTTCTTAAGGAAAACGGTTTTGCATGTCCTGAAAATTTTACATTCTCACCGGAGGATAAATTCGAGTATGTGGAAGAAGGTATAAAACGGCTCTCATTTCCCATTGTAGTCAAACCTACGGATTCGTCAGGCTCCAAAGGAGTAAGTTTTATATCGGATATGTCGGAGCTGCGCGATGCCATATCACATGCTGCGTCATATTCCCGAAACAAGATACTGATTGCAGAAGAATTCATAGAGCATGGTTACCCATATGTAATAGGTGGCGATATATTTGTCGAAAACGGCAAGATAGTGCTTTACGGAGATATGGAGTGCCTGCGCGACAATAACGGGGAAAGCCTCATTCCCATTGGGAAAAAAAAAAACAATGGCCTTACCACACTGCAACGCAACAGGTTACACACAGAACTGCAACGGATTGTAACGGCATTAGATATCCAATTCGGAGAGCTTAATATCGAGTTGCTAATAGACAAAGATGACAGACCGCATTTTCTCGAACTCGGGCCGAGAGCGGGAGGCAATATGATTCCCATCCAACTGTCGGACGCATTCGGAATAGATCTCATAAAAGCCAATATTGCAACGGCAATGGGTATGCCAACAGAGATACATCCTGTTGAGCCTGATGAAAGTTATATGACATTCGTGCTGCACAGTCACAGTGACGGGATATTGGACTCAATTGTGTTTGACCCGAAGATAGAAACATATATATACCGCACAGTACTGTATAAGCGCCAAGGAGATGTTGTTGAGCGTTTTGACGGTGCCGGGAAAGCATTAGGAATTGTGTTTATGAAGTTTCCCACCCGAGATATGATGAATCTTATGGAGCGACAGATTGACAAATTGATAGTTGTCAATCTATCCGAGCCAAAGCAATTATTATAATTCACAAATGAAAACAATTGCGATAATAGGAGTAGCCCACGGACAGAAAGCTCTGTATCTGAAAGCTAAAAAGATGGGAGTGCGCACCATCGGTTTCGGCTGGCAGGAAGGAGCTGAATGCGATAAATTGGCCGACAGATATTATCCGGTTTCCATTCTTGACACGGACAGAATATGTGAAATATGTGAAGCCGAAGGGGTTGACGGCGTGGTGTCAAACGCCTCCAATCTGACTGCCCGGGTCACCGCCACTATTAGCGAACGGATGAATCTCATAGGGAATCCGCGAACGGTAATAGACAATGCACTTGACAAATGGATCGTCAGAAATCTGACAGAGGATATTCACTCACTGACGCCTGTAAGATATGAACTTATGTCCGCCGGAATCCGGAACACCACATTAGCATATCCTTGCATAGTCAAACCGACCGGAGGCGGTGGGAAACGCGGAGTAAGTTATGTGGCGAATGAAATTGAGTTCAACAATGCCGTAAAATATGCGTGTGAATCAGGATGCGGCGAAGTTCTGATTGAAGAATTCATAACTGGAAATGAAATTTCGGTAGAGTCAATTTCTTATAACGGTGAACATTTTGTGCTTCAGATTACGGATAAAGAAAATACCGGGGCGCCTCATTTTGTGGAAATCGCACACCATCAGCCATCACAACTGCCGGTCGAAATCCAGAATCGGATAAAGCTCATCGTTCCCGAAATACTGTCAAAACTTGGTTTCAGAAACGGAGCCACGCACATAGAATTTAAAATTGACAATTCCGGCAACATCTATTTGATTGAAGTAAATCCACGTGGAGGAGGTGATGAAATCTCGAATCAGTTAGTTTATCTCAGTACAGGGATAGATTATCTCAGGCTGATGATCTCGGTAGCCTTGGGGCGGTTTGATTCGACATCATTAATATTCCATCCTTCATGCGCAGGAATTTATTTTCTATGCAATCAAACCGCAAATTTAGCCAGCTTTATCACAGACAGTGATAATCAACCATGGTTCCACACCAAAGAAATAAACGACAAAGAACTAATGATTTCGACCGGTAACAGGGACAGGAACGGTTGGATGATATATCAAGGCCCTGACAAGATATCCCCCCAAAAATCAGTCTAACAAGCTAATAAATACAAATGAAAAGAATTATAATATTCGGCGCAACAGGCAATTTAGGATCTCATCTCGCAGTATATCTTAAGGAGAAGGGATATGATGTAATTGCTGTCGGACACCGCAAAAACGACAATGGTTTTTTTGCTGACTATGGAATCCCATATCACTCAGCGGATATTTCGAAAAAAGAGGATTTCGAACAACTTCCCCAAAACGATATTTATGCCGTGCTCCATTTTGCCGGAATGCTACCTGCTGCCATGGAGGGTTTCGATCCGGAGCCATACGTTACCTCGATAATCCAGGGCACTCTAAATGTATTGGAATACACAAGAAAAGCTGGTGCCGACAGGATCGTATTTCCTCAAACTCTTTTTGACATACATCATCTTTTCGGGAGCACGACTCCGATAGATCCGGATGCGCCAAAAGAGGTTCCGTTTGACACCGACCACTCCATATATGTAATAGCCAAGAATGCGGCCTGCAATCTTATTGAGCACTATTATGTGAATCATGGAATAAAACGCTTTATATTCCGTCTATCACGTGTCTATGCCTACCACCCGAATCCTTATACATTCCGCGATGGGAAAAAGATGCTGATCTCTGACCGCTATTTCATTTACAGGGCAATGAAAGGCATGGACATCGAAGTATGGGGAGATCCAGACAGATTGCTGGAAACTATATGTATAGAGGATTTCATGCAGATAATAGAATGCGCTCTTAAAGCAGAACATGATGGCGGTTTCTACAATATCGGCAGCGGGGGAAGCACATTGCGCGAGCGCATCAGGGATATTATCGATGTGTTCGCTCCCGAAGGCTCACATCCTAAAATGATTTTCAAGCCGGAGAAGCCAAGTGCCCGCCAATTTGTACTTGACATCCGTAAAACCATGGATGAATTGGGCTATACTCCACAATACAAGTGGAAAGATTATCTATTGTCGTTTAAAAAAGACATGGAGACGCAACCTTTCAAAAAACTCTGCGGCGAAGAAAAAGATTATTTTGACATCAATAGTATAACCGACTGATGCGCAACAACGAGAATTTTTTTGGAGTGTCACCGCGTATAACTCCATGGTTGGAAAAATCCGACTTTGAAAGTTATCTTGCTGAAGAAGCCGGCAAATCGGGAATCGCCCTACGCATTTATGCCGAATACTACCGTTTTCTCAATCCGTCTTATTACGAAAAAGGCAAAAAAACGGCTTATGCCATGATGGCGGACCGTCCGCATCAATACGGTAGCCTTGATAAAGAAAAGGTCTATGCCGATATGGTGTATTGCCTGCATAGATTCGGTTACAGTTTTCAAGACTACTGCATATATGATTTTACCGGGAAGTCCGACTCGGAAAGGCTTGAATTTGTAGCCGACAAACTTCGATATCACTATTGCGACCTTTTAAATGCGCCCGAAATAAGCCCACTTATGACTGATAAATATCTATGTTATCAGACTTATAAGGAATTTTTCAAAAGATCAATGGTAAGGGTGGCAGAGGAAAACGACTATTTGAGTTTCCAAAGTTTCATCAACGAACATCCTAAATTTATTTACAAACCGCTTAAAGAACATTCGGGGCATGGCATAACGATTGTAGATTCCAATAAAACGGACATCAGAGCATGGTTTCATGACACCGTAAAAAACAATCCCGGTGTTGTGGAAGAACTGATTGACCAGGGCGAGGAAATGAATAAAATGAATCCTCACTCTATCAACTCATGCCGAATCGTTGCATTTACCGATGGGAGCTCGGTTACCCTGCTTGGCGGTGCATTGAGAATGGGTTGCGGAGATGCAATAACCGACAATGCCGGTTCCGGTGGCATATATGCAAGCATTGATGTTTCCACAGGCAAACTGCAATCGGATGCACAGAATTATCACAACATCCATTATTCCAACCATCCCACTACCGGACAAACAATCAAAGGGTTTCAGCTCCCCAAATGGAACGAAGCGGTGGATTTGATAAAAAGGATGGCGCTTAAAATAAAAGGCACCACTCTCATAGCATGGGACATCGCTTACAGCAAAAGGGGGTGGATAATGGTCGAGGCAAATGAAAATGGCGATTGGAGCATAATCCAGTCAAATCTTCAGATAGGAAAGAAAAAAGAACTATTCAAATATATGGGAAAATATCTAAATGCTAAACAGCAAGAGTGCAACACGCTGAATGCTAGCGAATTAACAGGGGGGGGTAATTCTTGTAACTCTCCTTTTACTCCAAATGAAAAAAGCCGCATTTTCATACAACGCACCAAGGAGCTGTGGCCGTCGAACTGGCAGAACTATACAGATCTTATTGAACACGAGACCTGGACAAAAGAGGAGCTTGCAGCCTACAACTTCAAAAAAAGAGTGGAAATGCTCCGATTTGCATACGAGAACACTGCATTTTACAAACGTCTCTATGACAATGTCGGCTTAAATCCCAATGATATCAAGACTGAATCCGATTGGGCTCAGGTTCCTATTGTAACCAAACAAATGGTTGCAGATTACTCCAGAGAGTTTGAAGTGGAAGGTGCTGTAGAAAAATATGGCTTTGCCGCTCACACCGGTGGATCTACAGGCAAACCATTACGAGTGTTTCGTGACCGCAGGCACTTCTGGCAGGCTCCATGGTGGAGATTCTACGGATGGCATCTTGGCCGAAAATGCGGTGAGACAGAAATAGCTACCCCTATATGGGGATTGGACGAGGCCTCAATAGACAGATCTTACTACCGGGCCACTCCGGAATGGATCAGATCACGTGAGATCTCTTTCTGGCCTAAGAAGTTTATAAATCTAAGCCCGTATGCAGAGTTCCATCAGGGTGTGGATATGTTTGTGAAAGAATTGTCAAAATCACCTCTAAGCAAAATCTATGCCTACGCAGGAGGATTGGATATGTTTACCGATTACTGCATTGAACGAGATATTCATTTTTCCAATGTCGCATTCATTGAGGCATGTGCATCACCGCTGACGCCCACCATACGAGAGAAGGTAAGCAAGGTATTTGACTGCAAGGTGTTTGATTTCTACGGTTCTAATGAAATGGGGCCTATGGCTGTGGAATGTCACAGGAGCGGGGACGATCACCATCTGCATGTGCTGAGCGACTTGCTCAGTATAGAATTGGTTGACGAAGCAGGACAGCCGGTGAAAGGTGAAGATGCGGGTTCTACCATTGTGACATGTTTTACCAATAAAGTATTCCCTTTCATACGTTATAACCACGGAGACAAGACACATTGGGTGAATAAAGATTGTGAATGCGGGCTCCCATTCCCGACCATTGCTCCGGTAAGGGGACGTAGCTCCGAACACCTGACCACCAAGGACGGTTTAGCTTTGGATGGCGTAGGTTTTAATGAAGCTTTCGATTTTTTCCCTGAAGCTGTAACCGCATTCCAATTCCGGCAAAAAGTCAACGGCTATGCCACATTGGTAGTTGTACCAAACAAAAAATATGAAAAAGCTATGGATGAAATATCATCCGTAATAAAAAAACTAAAAGAGGATTTCGAGGGCAAAATAGAATTCGATATAAAATTTGTGGACTCAATAACTCATGAAGGCGGGAAAATGCGCTATATAGTTCACGAATAATCAATTACATTAGCCCGTCCGGTCAATAAATATATAATTTGTTTGAATATGATGCAATCCGAAACCGAAAAACCGTTAGTGTGTATTCTGACCCTCACTTATAACCATGAGGCTTACATCCGCGACACACTCGATGGTTTTTTAGCACAAAAAACAAATTTCCCATTTGTGGCAATAGTTCATGACGATGCCTCTACCGACGGGACAGCTGCAATAGTACGGGATTATGCAAAACGGGCGCCACACATTATCAAACCCATTTATGAGACTGAAAACCAATACTCAAAACGCGACGGTTCCTTAGGTCAAATAATGATGAATGCATTGGAAAAAACCGGGGCTAAATATGTAGCGCTATGCGAAGGCGATGATTATTGGACGGATCCGCTGAAACTCCAGAAACAGGTGGATTTCCTCGAGTCGCATCCGGAGTATTCAATGTGCTATTCAGGTTTCCAAACCGTAGATAAAGACGGCAATATTATTTTCGATGCTAATTATGAAGACCTACAAAAAAAATCTAAGAGTGGGGATATATTCGCAAAGTTGCTACACGGCAATTTCATTCTAACATGCACAACGTGTGTAAGATCAGAAGTATATCAATTACCAGAGTATTTAAATTCCCCGGCATCGTTAGACTACAATCTTTTCTTAGCTGCATCAAAATCAGGGAAAATAAAGTTTTTCAAAGATAAATTAAGTAGCTACAGAATTATTGAATCAGGTCAAATGAGATCAAACTCATATAATGTCCTAAAATCATGTGACGCCCTACAACGTTATTATGGCAATATATGGTTAACTAATCCTTCACCTAAAACATCAACAACCAATAAGTTAAAAATATGCAAATCAATGGCAGAACATCTATGTATCCAATTTAAACATTACAAGAATGATCGCCATACCATCAAAGAGATACAATCAATAATCAAACGCCACCCTAAATTATGGGCTTTCCTTATTTTCGGAATTTATAAAGTCCTATTAGAATTTGCATCCAACCGCATTAAAAAGAATGTCAAAAGAGACTAATAGCCGAAACATAGCACTTGACACAATATGCGGAATCATGACATTGCACATGATTCTCACTCATATTTGTTCCATGACCGGCGTAAATTATTTATTAGGCAAATTCCTATTCTTCTTTATGCCTTGGTTCTTTTTTAAGGGTGGTATGATACATAAAACCATTCCAGAAAAAGATATGGTATCCAAAAGTGTACATAGATTAATTATACCCTTTATAATCTTTTCTATTATTGGATATATTATAAATCTATTCAATATCTATTATTCCACCGGACAACTATCATTGAGTAATTTTATAATACTTCCAATAATCCAACTTCTCAAAGTCGGATCGGTTTCAGGCAATCTTCCTCTTTGGTTTCTATTGACGCTTTTTATTGTCAGGATTATTTTCAACTACCTATCATTACATAGATTTAATCCTTACATATGTTTTACAGCTTCTCTATTAGGTGCTATTGGACTGACATATTCCGGACTTAATATGCCATTCTATGTATTAAACGTTCTGACCGGTTTAGTTTTCTATATTAGTGGCCACATATTGAAAGATATACAATATTCAAGAATAGCTATTACGATTGCATTTCTTGGTCTCATTTTAATCGCCTATATAATTCCGACAAGCGTAGACATGCGCACTAATGAACTTTCATATGGATTATATCCAATCTGGTTTCCATACTGCATATTTGGAATTGTTTTATTAAACAATTGCGCCGCGATTACCCCCCCCAGATTGCATATAGCAATCAAACTTCATTATATAGGGAAAAGTTCTATGACTTATTACGTTATACATTGGCCAATAATGCTATTTGTGTCACTAATGTTTACGATCTTCGCTATAGACTACACTTCTATTGGAATATGCATCTCAACAATTATTGCATGTATGATTCTCTGTCCTACATTTAACAAAATTGTCACACGATATTTCCCGACATCATTAGGCATAAGACATAAACCTATCTTGGAAAAAAATTTAGCTACTTAACTAATTCTCCATATCGGAATTCAAATATTAAATATAATTGTTCATGCCTGATATTGAGTTTGACGAGAATCCGGGAGGGTTTTACCGCTACAGGTCGGTGCATTACCATCAGAAGAATGCGGCCCCAAATAAACACAAGACCCGGTGGTGTGTTGAACCGGAGGAGGAATTCCGGCTGTTCAAGCTGGCCGAGAACCATTCTTGTGAGCCTATGGTACACAATGGCAATGCGGAGGACATTATGTGGGAGAGCGAGAATCACACGGGCTTGATAACTTTTGGCAAAGGGTTACCGGTGATAGGTTACGGAGGTGAGCGGTTCGCTTTCGTCGAGGCTCCTGACCGCAGCGGAAACCAGAATGACTATTGGCATGGCTATCCGGTCAGACCGGTAATGGATTTTGCAGGGCGTGAGCTTATCGACTGGTTCAAGGCCAACGGCCATATAAGCGGCCCGACCCATAAACGTATTATTAAAAGGCTGTTATGAATGCCCTGACCCTATCGATAAAGGCAAAGTGCCGTGATGCCTACATTTATGCGGGCTATCTGTTTGCCGTGATGGCGAGCGGCGAGGTGCGCAGCATAAATCTGTTCTCGCTGCTGCACCGGGCTGCCAATGATGCCGACATACAGCCGGATTACCTGAAGTTTTTTTTCCTACACAACGATGTGCTCAACAATTCCAAGGAACTGTTTCTGCTGCGGTTCAAGGAGATTCGGGAGGCTGTGAAGAAAATGTGGCGCACGGCCGACCGCTTCAGATGCATCGAGACAGACCTTGAAAATATAGGCCGCATGGAAACGCTCGGAGAAATAAGTGGATATCCTCTTGACATGAAGATTTACGGAGGAAAGATGCTGCTGGGACAGGACAATGGCCTATACAAACAGGATCTGAACTTCGACGAGAAATACTATATGTATCCCGGCAAGGCGGAAAAGATTTTCGATGGGGAATCACTGGATATCAGCGCTAAAAACGGGGCGATAGCGGTCAGTACGGGCAAGCATGGCATTTTCGGCACATTGGATATTTTTGCCCAAAAACCTAAGATATCCGACAATGCGTTCTACGACCGTCCATCATACCGTAATGCGTGGCTTCACGATGAACTGATGAGCTACTCCGGACCGTCGGAGGGATGCATGCTTGTGAACCGGACAGCTGAGAACCGGGATTACCAACGGCCCCGGCGGTTTTCGCATATCGAGAACAACCAGCCGAAATTCGTATTTGAGATTATAGGCGAATCGCAATTATCAGGCGGTAAGATATTAGAGAAAACAAAAATCGACACTGACGACATTGTGTATTGGACCAATACGTCAACTGCCTCAGTAATGCTTCTTGACAGCGGCGCACTGGAGGTACGCAACCTCCGCAAAACGGATGAGGACTGCCCTTACATTTCCAGCAAAGTATTGTACGGTTCAAAAAAGAAAATCAAGGAGGCCCCGATCTCATGCCAACCGTTTCCAAAAGGATGTGTGATGGAATTTTTCGACAAAGTGACTGTAAATTTCCAGAACGAGCAGATGGAGATTGGCAATGAGGAGACTTACTGCGTAAGAACATTCTGCAATTCGCGCCGCTACCAAAACCTCATAGTCCAAGTGACGGAGGACCGCATCTTGCTGACAACTGTTGATACCATCGGCCTTCTGGAACCGAAGATCCAGGAGCCGGAGGCGCGACCAAATATGTCAGAGGGGAAAGCTGTAGATGCTGCTAAAAGAGAACTTAGTTATTCAAACTCCAGCGAAGATCTTCCATTTTAATTTATCCTACTGAATTACCCATCATGGCTCACAAAATAGTTACAGTGTATAGTTGCGGTGATTCGACTAAGCTGTCGACATGGAGTAATGTACCCTATCTTTTCTGTCAATCTTTAGAAAACAAGGGAATTAAAATAAACCGAGTGAATATTGAACCAAATAAAAAGCTCAGTAAAATATTTAACTATATATCTTTTTTAATATTTAGACGTATTTTCCAATTTAGATCGTGCCCTGAATATCATAGAACTCTACTTCATAGATTTATTATACAGCATAAACTTCGCAAAGCAGCTATAAGGTATAAGGATTCCGATATGAATCTTTTTTTAAGTTATGCGTTTATAAATAGATACTCCAATATACCAAATATTTTATGGTGTGATTGGACGGACAGAGTTGTCATCGAGCGCCAAGGTCGTGGAATATGTTGGTATGAAAAGAAGTCTTTAGCTCATGAGGACAAGACCATCCGCGATGCTGATGTGGTATATACTATGTTTCCTGTATGTAAGGAGCATATGGAACAGTTATATGGCCGGGAATTCAGATATCTTGACCGCAATGTCATAAATACTGTTTATGACAAGAACTATAATATTGATACAACTATAGAACAACGATATATTTCCAACAATATTCTTTTTATCGGTAATCATAGATATCAGGGTGCTGCGGAAGAATTGATTTCAGCATGTGACCGACTACGAAAACTATATCCCGGATTAAATCTCCATATAATAGGTATGACATCGAATGAACTACATTTGACTTCAGATGTTAGCTGGATTAAATGTTATGGTTATCTGCATAAAGATAAGCCTAAGGAAAAAGACTTATATTACGAATTATTATTAAATGCCAAAGTGTTTGTCAATCCAGCCGCACAATGGGGCGGATATAGCTCAACTGTAGAAGCAATGTACTATGGTTGTCCGGTAATAGTTTCTCCATATGACGATTTTGCAGCTAACTTTGGAAAAGAAATCAATTTTGGAATTTATCACAAATCGGGGGAACTTACGGATGAAATATCCACCATCTTGAATATGCCGGAGAATGAATATAAATCTATTTCAAGGAATGCGGCCAATTCAGTAAAAGACTATACTTGGGATAATTACATAAATCTATTCCTAAATGACCTTAAAAAATCAGGTATTAATCTTGATTAAGGATTAATTTAAATCGATGAGAGTTTGTTTTGTTTTTCCACATCCGACTGACGGGCCTACGGGAGGATATAAGGTGGTATATGAGTATGCCAACCGTCTTGTGGCTGACGGGGTACATGTGGATATAGTGTACTCCGGATCTATTTTCTGGAAAAACAAGCCATTGCGATTCAAATTTTCAAACTGTGTCCGGTATGTGCAACGCCGGATAAAAGGTTATTCATGCCGTGGCTGGTTTGATCTTGACAAACGTGTACTGGAACATTTTACGTTGTCAATGAATTTCAGACATGTGCCGGAAGCTGATATATATATTGCCACTTCTCCCTATACGGCATGGTATGTGAATGAGTATCCCATCCCGTATACGCGTAAATTCTATTTCATTCAGGATTTCGAAAACTGGGGTCCTGGATTGGCTAAGATTTTGGAGAGAACTTATCACATGCATCTTAATAAAATCGTTGTTTCCAATTGGCTGCAGAAACTCTTGCGTGACAGATACAACGAAAAAAGCATACTGATCCCAAACGGATTTGATTTCAGCAAATTCAATCTTACAGTTCCGATTGCGCAAAAAAACAAATTCAAGATTTCTGCGCTGTATCACACAATGGATCGCAAAAGATGTAGTGACACTATAACAGCTTTAAAGATTGTAAAAAATAAATTCCATCAATTAACCGTAAACATGTTCGGAGTTCCAAAACGTCCGGCGGAGTTGCCCGAATGGTTCAAATATTATCAGATGCCTGATCCGGAAATCCATAACCGAATAAACAACGAGGCTGCTATTTTTGTATCTGCAAGCGAGGTTGAGGGATGGGGACTTACAGTAGGGGAAGCCATGATATGCGGACAGGCTGTTTGTTGCACCGATAACTACGGACACCGAGAAATGGCGGATAATGGCGTTACGGCATTGCTTTCGCCAGTAAGAAATCCCGAACGTCTGGCCGAAAACATAATTCGGATGATAGCGAACGATGATCTGCGAATAAAGATAGCACAGGCAGGGCACAACAATATCTGCCACTTCACATGGGATAGGTCTTATAATTTATTAAAATCCATACTAAATAATGCGGCTGGCGACATTTGACATATTCGATACGGCGCTTATAAGGCGTTGCGGAAGGCCGGAGACTGTACTTGACCTCACGGCATGGCGATTGTTTCCCGATCGGGAGGACTGCCGCGACGAATTCGTCAACTGGCGCCGTCAGGGTGCATCCAAAGTCGGACGCTACGGCACAATTGAGGATATATACTCAACCTATGGGGGTGAGGAATTCCCTCGGTTCTCCTCCCGGGAACTTATGGAGGCGGAAATGAGTATGGAGGCCGATATGCTCATGGTCAATCCTTACGTAAAAGACGCCATAGAACGCCTCCGGCAAGAGGGATGGACGATAAAATTTCTCAGCGACATGTATCTGCCCTCACAGTGGCTCCGTTCTATATTGGAGAGAGAAGGATGTGCCAAGGCCGATGATGAGGTGATAGTGTCGTGTGAATGGAAGGCCCGCAAAGATGACGGAACCCTATACAAAGCCGTAAGAGAGCGGTTCAACCCAAAGCAGTGGATTCATCACGGCGACAATAAGCACAGTGATTGTCTAATGGCCCGGCGTAACAATGTCAAGGCTGTGAAAATCAGTTCGGGATTCACTGCCATAGAGAAGCGTTTGATGCGCGAGAGCCGGAATATGAGGGCCGGATGGCGTATGAATATGCTTGCCGGGTTAAGCCGCGCAGCCCGTCTCACGATGGGAAACAAAGCAGAGAACATTCTGGCAGCCGACTATGTGGCACCAGTATATATCCCGTTCGTTACTTACATCCTCCGTCAGGCACGACGTGATAAAATAGAAAGACTACATTTCCTTTCTCGTGACGGATATATAATGATGAAAATTGCCGAGGCTATTAATCCCGATGATATTGAACTCAATTATCTTTTTGTGTCACGGCGCTCACTCATGAGGGCTTATCTGAGCGAAGATACAGAACGACGCTACATTGAAATAGCTGACCGCCGCACTCTGCTATCCCGATCTGTTGACACTCTTCTTTGGCAACTCCAACTTACACGCTATGAGCTGAAAGAAAAGTTCGGGATAGAATTTGGATATTCAAAAATTTTATCGTCCCAGCAGGAACACGATTTTCTTGACAAAATATTCCATCATCCGTCGTTTACTCCCTGGTTGCTACAGAATCTGGGTGGCGATGCCGATATTACAAAAATTTACCTTAAGCAGGAGGGATTGGCAGAAAACAAGCGTCAAGCTATGGTGGATGTGGGATGGCTCGGCACATCACGGCTCATGATCAACCGTATTCTCGGAAAAGAGACTGAAAATACCATCCCGACATTCTATATGGGGGTGCGCGGAGATGTGTATACGCGTTTATACGGAGATTACTACAGCTATTTCGCTTTTGGACAGCTTGACACTTATGCCACATCACTAATCGAAAATTATTTTTCGGCCTCACCCTACCCTACCACGGTCGGCTATACCAAAGATGATAAAGACACCGTCATACCGTTATTTCCCAAAGGGAAAAATTTCAGTAAAAATTCCATAATCTCAGCAAATATAATGGCATCTACAGTCATGGCACGCTGGATAAAGGATTTCAATGGATTGATGGATGATGACTTGCTATTCCGTTGGGCCAAAGTATCACTCGACAGCATTTCATCACTTTCCGATAAGCTTGACTTAACTCCGCTGACTCTTACCGCCGAGTTTGATGACTGCGCAATGGCACGTAAGCTATCAGCAAAAGAGCTGTTTAACATAGTGGCATTAGGAGGACGCCATACCGCTTTTGACCGTGGCAGTGTCGCTCTGACTGCCGGACACAGCCTAGGCCGGACACTTTGGCGCATACACCGTACAACAGACCGGATACGTGGTAAAATCTACCGGCGATTCATTCTTAAACGAAAATGAAAATTCCTGTCATTCTGCTTAATTACAATTCTGCGGCTGACTGCGCCAAGTGTGTGAGCTTTCTCGAAAAGCAAACAGGTGCAGAGTTTGAGATAATAATTGTGGACAATGCTTCGGCGCCGGAGGATGCGACCGAAGTCAAGGCGTTATGTGACCGCAAGGGGCTGACATTCATACCAGCCGCCGTGAATCGGGGATATAATGCGGGAAACAACATAGGACTCCGGTATGCCGTCTCAAAAGGCTACCGCTATGCCATGATAGCCAATCCGGATATGGAGTTCCCGGATCCGGAATATATCGCCATTCTTGCAGCGGAGTTAGAGCGCCATCCTGACGTTGCGGTGATAGGCTCCGACATACTTACGCCCAAAGGCATACATCAGAATCCCATGCTTCCGGATGGCGGATGGAAAGCATCATTAGGTTGGGTAAAACATTTTATCCATCGCAAAAATCGACAAGATGCTTATTCATTTATCGGAGATTACAGGCAATCGGCCCATTGTGCTAAATTAAGCGGATGTGCTTTGATGATCCGATTAGATTTTATATCACAGATAGGTTTTTTCGATGAATACCCATTCCTATATTGCGAGGAAGTTATTCTATCCAAGCAAACAGAACAATATGGGAAAAACATGTTTTATACGGCTGAAGCTCAAGCTATCCACCGCCATATACCATCCGCAAAAGGGGATCCACGTCCCCGATTCAGGCAATGGCGGCGCTCACGAATTTATTTTATCCGCCGTTACAGCGACTATCCCTGGTATGGACGAATAATAAGTATCATATCCTGGAATGTGTATTTTTCATTACTCATACTATACTCATCGCTACATCGGAAATGACCAATCAGACTCATCGGGCCAGATATCTTGACATAGCAAAAGGGCTTGGCATATTGTGCATCACATTCCTCCATTATGAAAATGGAGTGATTCCAACCACCGTAAATATATTTATAGGTTCCTTCATGATCACTATATTTTATTTTGTGTCCGGTTGGATTATGGGGATGAAATCTAAACCTGAAACTACATCTGTCCTTTTCAAAAAACGATTAAGGAGCCTTGGACTGCCTTATTTGTATTGGACAGGTATAATTCTTGCGTTTGATCTCATTCTTTGGGCATTCGGTTATTATAACGCATATTTCATAGCACGGGAAACCTATAAATCAATTGTTCTACGTGGCATAGGAACGTTGTGGTTCCTGCCTGCGTTATTTTTCGGAGAAATCATATGGAATTGGCTGTCGCAAAAGTCACGCTGGTATTGGATATTAGGTATTGTAATAATATTTGCATACCAATGGGCCTTCGGCAACATTTTTGCGAATAAGAATACAGATATATGGAATATAATAAAAGCTCCTTTTATCTCCATAAATTCTGTCGGAGGAGCTATTATTGTTGTGGCGGCCGGATATCTCGCATACCGTATAATAGATCGAATTCAACTGCTTAGAATCAAAGGATTGACATTCCTAATTGGTTTTTTTATCTGCATATCTGCATATTTTTCTGCCAATTATCTCAGTAATTGGTTCGGACTGGAAGTGACAAAATACATATGGAGTATCTGCGCACCAATATTAGGTCCATTGGGCTTTATCCTTATGTTTTATTGCATCCAGTCAAGCCGTATGTTGGATTATTTCGACTATTGGGGCCAAAACTCACTATCTCTCATGGTTACTCATTATTCCATAGTTCAAGTACTCCTAACTATCATAGTTATAAAAATTGTCCATATACCATTTAATGGGTGGATAACAATAATGACATTTATTATTTCAATGCCTATACAATATCTTATAACGGAAATGCTGAACCGATATTCTCCGACACTCCTACGACCCTCAAAACGATGAACAAACTATCTGCTTTCATAAATGGCATATTTAACCCGGCCAATTATAATCTTCATAATCTCACATTAGTGGTAATAACTCTAATGTGCATACAATATATTCCATTAGAAACCCGCGGAGGTGTTTCCCCGATAAAAGTAGCAGTTATGGCGATCATGCCATTTGTATTGCTGACACATTTGCGAATAAACAAAGCTTTAGTAATAGGCACAATATATATAGCATGGCTATTTTTCACCGCCGGCATAATCAATCCCGAATCGTTCAGGGCTTCGACAATACTCTATGCCGGCATGTTTACCATAACATTTATTGTGGTGTATACCGCAGTATGGGATTATGCCGTGTTTACTCTTGATAATTTTATCTCGTTCATCCGCTGGCTATTTTTCCTTCTCGTAGGAGTTCTGCTTATCCAGCAAGCATTTCTTATTGTTGGAATAAAGTATTTCCCTTTGATAAATCTTTGTCAGATACTTAATAGAGGAATAGGGGCAAACTCTCTTACATTTGAACCGTCAACCCTTGGAAGACTTCTTAACATATTGTATTATGCAATCCTCAAGTGCTATGAATATCGTGATGGTGGAAAGGTAAACATAACAAATATTTTCAAGGGTGATCTGAAATGGGTATCAATCCTTTTCATTTGGGCTATTCTAACGATGGGAAGCGGGACAGCATTTGTTGCGGTGGCTGTCACCTCCTTATATTTCATGCGTGGATGGTCATTCCTACTTGCCCTCCCGATATTTGTCTCAGCATTTTTTCTAATGGGACAAATGAACAATGAATCATTTAATCGCGCATTGGCTGCATCTGAAGCAACCCTTACTGGAGATAAGGAATTGGTATTAGAAACTGACGGAAGTGCGGCAGCAAGAATTGCCCCGATGCTAAATCTTATGTCATTAGACTTGGAGGATCCTCTCAGTTGGACTGGGAAAGGTTGTGACTCTACATCCTTTTCAGATTGGATAGGAGGTCGTGTATATCCTTCCCATATTAACGATTACGGTCTAATTTCATACATTCTTGAACTAATATTCATATTTTCTTGTATGATTCAATTTAGATCCTTAGGAACAATCTTCTTATTTCTTGGTTGTGGAGGAGGAATTACAAGTATACCTTATGCGTGGGGCATATTAATGATCTTCAGCTGCCTCAAATATTTTCACGATAACCAATACAATATTGATTAAATTATGATATTTCGCATCATTCTTTGGCTTAAATGCTTGATTTTTTCCCCTTTCTATCTAATCTATCGCTTTTACAATCATAATACACAAAGGGAAGATCTATATAATTGGTTAGCAACGCTTACTGTATGTAAATATAAGTATGATTTTCTATCATTTGTAAAACTTTTTGCCACGCTACGTGAATATCGTAGTCTTGTATTATGGCGTGCAAATATGGAATGGATTCCATGCCCTAGGGAATCAGTACATTTTGTTGTAGCCCCTGAAAAAATTGGTTCAGGAATTGTTCTACAACATGGATTTAGCTCCATTATATTTCCGGAATCTATAGGGGAAAATGTACAAATATGGCACAATGTTACTATCGGACGAAAAGCCAAAGGATCACGTAATCCACGGATTGGCAATAATGTTAAAATTTGCGCTGGAGCAATTGTTATAGGAGATATCATAGTGGGAGATAATGCAATAATTGGAGCTGGATCAGTTGTTGTTAAAGATGTTCCCAGTAATACTATTGTTGTGGGCAATCCGGCAAAGCCTATCAATAAAAAAGCTAAATAATATATTATTTAATGATGGCAGAACAGAGAGAAAGTTCATTTGAATTAATCCGAATCATAGCACAATTTTTTATTGTGTTATATCATTTATTCTGTTTCTTCATTTATCCTGTAAGCGAGAATCTTTTTTTTAAGGCGATCTGGCTTCCCTTACATATCGGAGTTTTACTCTTCGTCATGATAAGCGGTTATTTTGGTATCAAAGCAAATATAAAGGGGTTAATTAAGTTATTGGGGATGATGGCTGTTTTATATCTACCCCTTTCTATTCTTTATATTTGTATATATGGTTACTCATTGGATTTACTACAAGAAACTGTACTATGGATATCCTCCTCTCCTTTTTGGTTTATGCGGACTTATCTTTTCTTATATCTTTTTTCGCCTGTACTAAACCAATATATCTACCATTGCTCAAATAAACAGCTGTTCGCTTTAATTTTGATTTTATTTTTTATTAGTCATTATTGTGGATCTATAGGATATGACAGTTCCCTATTAATGGGTAAAAATCTTCCTACGTTCATGTTTCTTTATGTCGTTGGATATGCTATAAAAAAATATCAGCATAAATGGCAAAAAATAAATATTTATTATTTTGCTTTGTCATATATAATTTTAAATCTCCTCCTGATAATTATTTTTTCAATCTGGAAAGGTTATTTTGCTAATCTAATTTTTGAGAAAGTTTTTTTTTCGTATTGCAGTATAGGCTTACTTTTTAGCGCTATCCTATTTTTCCTATGGATAGGAGGCCTGAAATTTTATTCTCCTACAATTAATCGAATAGCAAAATCATCTCTTACTATCTATATGCTTCATGGTGCTAATCTAATATTTATTGGTTTAATCAAACCTGTTGTTAACTGGATATTATATATATCCGACAATAATATTCAAATTTTCATATTTACATTTATTTTTGCTGTAGTGATTGTCCTGTCTTGTATTTTTATTGATACAATTTTGCAACCGATTTGGAAATTAATACAAATTGGAGGATCTAAATTACAAACTAAATGGGATTCAATCATCTTCAATTAGCAACCATTTCTAACTTATATAATGAAAAAAATATTATACATCCTGTCATCATCCTCACCATTTGGAGGTTCGACTAAATCTATTGAAGCAGTAATGCAAAATATTGAGAAGTCACCCATATACAAATTTGGTGTTGTTCTTCCAAACAAAACAGGTGTATACAATGATTGGGTTAAACGTGGATGGAAAGTATATGTAATAGCAAATAGACACGCAAATTACCCCCCCTGCAAAACAATTAAAAGCGTACTATTGTTCCCCATAGCTTTTTTGTACCACAAATACATAAATTACAACGCATATCGACTAATAAAAAAGATAGTGATCCAAGAAAAATATGACATTATACATTCTAATGTCGGAGTTTTAGATATTGGATATAAGGCAGCAATATCTTTATCTATTCCACATATTTATCATTTAAGAGAATATCAAGATTTAGATTTTGGAGAGAAGATATATCCTTCTAAAAAAACATTTATTCAACGTCTTAAAAATAAAAATAATTATACAATTACCATCACTAAAAATTTATATAATTATTTTAATTGTAATTCATCCTCTGTTGTTATCTATAATGGAGTAGTAACTGAAAACCTAAAATCCATTGACTGGAATAAAGAACCATATTTTCTTTTTGCAGGCCGTTTAAGTAAGGCAAAAGGGATCGAATCAGTTTTATACGCTTTTGAAAAATTACATAAACGCTTTCCCCAGTTCCGCTTAAAAGTTGCTGGAGCTCCCATTGATAGTTCCTATATGGATGAACTTAAGTCAATGACATCCAAACTAAACATATCTGAACATGTACACTTCTTAGGAGCCACAGATAAGGTATCAGAATTAATGAGGAAAGCAATGGGTATGATAATGGCCTCTACTAATGAAGGGCTGGGGCGCGTAACTATTGAGGCAATGTCAGAAGGTTGTTTAGTAATTGGCTATAATGCACACGGCACAAAAGAACAATTTGACAATGGTTATTCCCTTACAGGGAAAGAAATAGGAATTCGATATTTATCTTCATCTGAACTTATTGAGGCTATGACCGAAATTGCATCTAATGGAATTTTTAAATATCGTGAAATGATTGAATCAGCCCAAAAAACAGTATCTTATCTATATAGTATTAATAAGTGTACAGACTCTATTATTAATTTTTACAATCATATTTTCAATGAGGAATCATAATCCACATAGTATTGCCATTCTAATGGCAACATATAATGGTGAAAAGTTTCTTCGAGAACAGATTGACTCGATAATCAACCAGTCGTTCAAAGATTGGACTTTATATATTCAGGATGATGGATCCTCAGATGCGACAAGAGACATAATCGAAGAATACTGTGCGACTGATGACCGTATAAAATTATTGGACATAGGATTGTCTCGGCAGGGGGCCGGTATGAATTTCATGTCGATGCTGAATATCGTTGAATCTGATTACTATATGTTCTGCGATCAGGATGATGTCTGGTTCCCCGACAAAATTGAAAAATCAATTAACCGAATCAAAGATGAAGAAAAGTTACATCCAGACGAACCGATAATTGTACATACTGACCGTACACATACCGATGGAGATCTTAAGATTATACTCAAGTCGGAATTTAACCCTCGCAATCTTCCAATTGAACGTATAGCAAAAAAAATTGACCGGTTAAAACATCCTGATATATTGAGAATTTATACAATCGTCGGTGGATGCACAATGTTGTTCAATCACAGAGTTAAGGATATAGTTTTCCCATATATTAATGTCCGTGTACATGATTCCATATGTGCTATGGCCGTTGCAAATAATGGTGGCATAATAAGTACCATACTTGAACCGACAATGTACTACAGGTTGCATGGCAACAACACTTGCGGAATATCATCTTCAAAGCTGCTCCCTAAATTTTTACGACTTTTTTCTACCTTATCAGCCAATATGCGTGGATTCCACCTTTGGAAAATCTACGGTGGAGGAAATTTCTTCAAATTCTTACATTATAGAATAAAATATTTCTTGATTTTAAGAAGCAACTAATATGGATCTGACGTTGGCGATATGCGTATATAACGCAGAGCGGTATATTGAGGAGACTTTGGAAAGTGTCATAAATCAATCGACACAAGCATTCCATTTGCTGATTGTTGATGATTGTTCCACCGACAAATCAATGGAGCGTGTGCGTTCTTTTTTTGCCGCACATCCACGTCAGCATGAGATTGTAAGCTTTGACCGAAACATGGGGATAGGCTATGCCCGACATTTTGCTGAAAGACATGCCCGGACCCGTTATATGATGTTTCTTGATGCTGATGACATTCTGCTTACACATGCCATAGCGACTATGTGGCAAAAAATCCAATCTGACAGCCAACTTATAGCAGTTGGCTGCCATTTAGATTATATCGACGGTGATGGGAAAAAGATCGGGGGAGGATTACATCTTGGCGAAACAAATAAGGAGAACTTCTATACTAAAGCTGCTGCGGGGAAACTAATATTCATGCAGCCAACAGCTATTTACGACCGTAATGCAGCATTAAGTGTGGGAGGATACATAATCGATGGATTCCCCGAAGGTCGCCCAAGATATCAGGATTATTGCGAAGATCTTGATCTTTGGACACGTATGAGCGATCTTTATTCTGCGGGCCGCGCAATTATCGTAGTGCCGGAAACATTATGCCTGTATAGAAAAGGAGGCGGGTTGTCTACAAACAGCTTTCCGATGATTCTCAAGATGCGTTACACCAAAACGAATGTGCGGCGGCGACGTGCCGGAAAAAAAGATATCACATTCAACGAGTTCTACTCTTCATTATCATCAAAGGAAATAAAAGCTATTAAACGTGAGGGATTTGCAGCCGATTCGTTGCGTAATGGAGCCTTGCTCCTTAAGGGGCGAAATCCGATAAAAGGTGCTTGGCTTATCATACGTTCAATCGCTGCCCGACCATCATATTTTTTCGATAAATTAAAACATAATTTATGAGTGGAGAAAGTTCTTTAACTGCACAACTTATAGAGGAGGTTATCGGATTTCTGAACGAAAATGCGGAGTATGCTGTGATGCGCAATTTCGAGGGACTGCCCCACAGCAATGCCGCACGCGATATAGATATAATAATTCGCAAACAAGATTTCAAACGTATCCGCCGACAGCTTGTGGAGCTGATATGTCATAGCGGATGGAAAATAATAACTTATCTGAACTCCGACCGACTGATAACGTTTGTATGCGCCCGCAATGACGGAAATTCCACGTCGATAATGCAATGGGACTTCTTCGTTGACACCTCCGTATTCGGGATTCTGCTGATGAGCGCCGACGAATTTCTTGCCGACAAGGAGTTCAACGGATTTCTATGGCACTTGAAAACTGACTCTCAGTTTCTTGACAAATATCTTTACGATCGCGCCGTAGGCACACAATATCCCGAGAAATACCGTTCAACCCGACTTGCAGCCGAGAATTCGGAATATGTCACAGGCAAACTCGCACGGACATTCGGCGTTCGTTCTACCAACGAGTGCGATACCGTTTCCGGCAAAAAACTGCTTATACACGCCGTGGCTCACAACCTGCGCACGCGTCCGTTAGGATTTATATCCGGTATCACGAAATTTCTATATACATTTACCGGCAATTACATCCGTTCGCGCACTGGATTCTCAATCGGCTTCACAGGGCCTGACGGATCTGGCAAGACTACGGTGATTGACCGCACAATCGAACGGCTCGGGGCTGTATTCGCCACGGCACATTCCTATTACCATTTCCGTCCTGCTCTGTTCGGCAACCTCGGAGAGGTGGCCCATCAGGCTGGAATAAAAAAGGAAGTGGACCGCAACTATAGTGACCCGCACCGGGGCACCCGCACCGGGACACTGTCATCGCTCGTCCGGCTTGCATACTACTCAACCGATTACATAATCGGATACTTCGCCAAAGTGAAGAGCCTCACACGGATAACCCGTCTTGTAGTGTTCGACCGATATTTCACCGACATAATATGCGACAGCCGCCGGTCACGGATCTATCTCCCGCCTCGATTCCTTAATATGTGGCGCAAGCTGTTCATTCCATCGCTCGACTATAATATATTGCTCACTGCCTCGGCGCCCACTATCCTCGCACGAAAAAAGGAACTTGACGAGCAAGGCATCCATGACATCAATGCCCGTATCGATTTTATGGCTCCGAAGAAAGGATATCTGAAGGTACTTAACGAATCGACTCCCGATGACGCCGTCACGCACATACTTGACCATATCTTCGATACCCAACACCGTAAAAACCTCAAACGACTGAAATATACCTCGAATGCATAATAAAAGTATTTCCATCACCAAAGGTATAGGAATTTCCCTTATGGTAATCGGGCATAGCCCATGTCCAGAATATCTTACGACATGGATATATTGCTTTCATATGCCTTTATTCTTTTTCATAAGTGGGTATTTATTCAAAGACCAATCCCTTAAACACCCAAAAACATATATCTCAAAAAAAATCAAAAGCTTATATGTCCCATTCGTTAAATGGACTATTATATTTCTGATCTTTCACAATGTTTTAGCTCATTTCTTAATCTATAAAAATGTTTACACATTATCCGATTTTTTAGATCATACAATCAGAGCGTTTACATTAAGTAGCTCTGAACAACTTTTAGGAGGATATTGGTTTTTAATTGATCTTTTCATCATTAGCATTATTGCCTATTTTATCATCTATTTAATGTCCAAATTGACTTATTCACAAAAAACAACAATTCGGGAGGGGGGGGTAAAAACGATATATCTATTGCTAATTACTATAGGATTCTTATTAGGTGCATATCTGTTAAACGATAATTCTCTATTCATAAAAATTCATGATACAACACTTCTACATACTGCTTATTTTTTTGCTGGTTTAACCTATTGCAAATTAAATCGCAAGCCTTCATTTCCAATTTCAATTATATCCATTGTCTTAACTTTCGTCATATCTCTGTTTTTTATGCCTATTACTCCCAAAGGATTAAACCTATTCATTCTGTTTCCATTCGCCTTAATCTGCATAACTACGTTAATGGTTATCTCCGAAAAGTTATCAACTTTACGAATCGCTAATATTCTTGATTTTATCGGGACCAACACTCTGATAATACTTACGTTCCATTTTATCTGTTTCAAATTAGCTAGCTTAATAATCATCTTTAGGGATGATCTTCCTATGTCAGAACTTTCAATTTTTCCGGCTATTGGAGGCCAAAGCAATTTTGACTGGTTATTATACACATTCTTTGGAATATGCTTACCTCTATTAGGAGTTATTTTAATTAATCTCATACCTAATAAATACTTATCTTTAATCTCCATCAAGCAAAAGAATAAATTACTATCCTCCAATTAAGCTCACAATTTATTTCTGTTATTAGATATTAGTATATCTCCCAATAATTAAATTATTTTAATTATGAAATTCGTGAAGAAAAAGATTTTTGTGTCGGCGTATGCGTGCGAACCGGGATTGGGAAGCGAGATCGGTGTGGGATGGCATTGGGTATTGGAGATGTCACGGTACTTCGAGTTATGGGTGCTGACACGCGAAAGCAACCGCCACACCATAGAGCCCTGGATAAAGGATAATCCGGAATATGCGGGAATACATTTCCTTTATTTCGACCTGCCGAAGTGGGCGCGTTTCTGGAAAAGAGGTCTACGGGGCGTACGCACATATTATAACCTCTGGCAATTGTTTACGAACAGAATCGTAAAACGCACAATGCAGGAAAACGGCATAAAAGTATTCCATCATCTTACCTACGGCAATGTGCTGTGGCCCGTGAGCCGCTTCGGATCACGCCAGCAATTTATATGGGGGCCGGTAGGAGGATTGGAAACCATTCCCGCCGATTACTCCCGTCATTACTCACGCAAGTCACGGATAATAGAACGGATACGCCGGATATCTGTCAACGCGGCATGTATAAGCCCGGCCCTCAGGCGCCGTGCGTCAAAGGCTGACTTGATTCTGTGCAAAACAGCTCTGACAAAAGATTTACTTCCGGATCGGGTCAGAAACCGGTCCGTAATATTCACCGATGTAGCCACGGACTGCTCTACAACGAATCCTTCGTCCGGACAAGAACCGCATGAAGGTATGCGGCTCATAGCCGTGGGACGGCTGGATGCCTGGAGAGGATTTGACATAGCCATACTTGCGGTAGCGGAAGCTCTGAAGAAATATGATGACATAACCCTGACGATTGTCGGGAAAGGTATAGACCGCGAACGGCTTGAAGCTTTGGCCCGGCAATGCGGTATTGCCCAAAATGTAAAGTTTACAGGCAGTGTGGACAGCAGCACTTACCGACACCTTATGTCGGAAGCCGACGTAGTGCTCAATCCTTCGCTCAAGGAGGGGGCCGTCACCGTGTCGTTCGACGCAATGGCAATGGGCAAACCGCTTGTTGCGCTCGACACCACAGGATATACACGTTATTTCACGCCTGAGTTCTCAACCGTCATTCCACGTAAAGGACGCGAGGAAACCATCAGAAATTTTGCCGGGGCCATTCTGCGCCTTCATGATCCGGCATTGAGAATGAAAATGGGAAATGCTGCGGCAGAGGCCGCTGGCAAAATAACATGGAAACGTCACGGCGAGGAGATCCGCGACATAATCACCGCTCACATTGATTTCAATTGACTCAATCATAAGGCCCGGCAACACTCGGGCCTACCTTATTACCAATGCCGACGGCAAATGCTGGCTGCTGCCTGCATCAGGGATAGGCACTGCATTGGAGCTATGCCAGCCCATCGGACTTAAAGGGAAAGCCCTCAAACGACTGTTCCCTCTGCTTCACCGAGTGCCGCAGGTGCGCAAGGTGGCCGGAGCCACCGTTATATACACATCCCTGCGCCAGGACATAACCGAGGCTGCCGAAAAAGCATTCGGAAAAAGAATAACAGGGTTTTCCATTTTCGGAGGAACCCTGTCAGTACATCAGAAGATAACCCTACAGTTAGTCGCTGGATCCGACATTCTCGGTTACTGCAAGCTCACCGATTCACCGGATATAGCAGCCCTGTTCAGCCATGAACAGTGGTTGCTGCAAACTCTTCACGAGGCCGGAATGGAAGATGTGCCGCACTGTATGAAATGTGGAACTTTAGCCGACGGCACCCATATTTTCATCCAGAGTACCACCAAAACCCGGCAGTCATATTCTCCCCACCGGTTTATGCCGGTTCATGAGCAATTCCTTCAGAATATGGCCCGGCGTACCGGGCGCACTATGCGGTTCGAAGAATCTGATCTCGGAAAGTCACTGACATGGCTCCGGTGCAATATCAACAGTGTGCCTGCCGCCTGCCGCGACACCATCAGCCGGAACATTGACCGGTCTATCGCAGCCCTATCCGGCAAAGAGACGACATATTCGGCCTTTCATGCCGATTTCACACCCTGGAACATGTTCATAGAGCGCGACCGCCTGTTTGTGTTCGACTGGGAATATGCCCGAATGAGCTATCCCCCCATGCTCGACCGCTACCATTTCCATGTTCAGCAAAGCCTTCATGTAGTCCACCATCATCCTCGTCAAATCATGGACGACATGAAGCGCCAGGCGTGGTTCTCCCACGATGAATTCTCACTATATCTCCTCGACATAATAAGCCGTTACCTATGTCGTGAGAAAGGTCAGCCCCTCTCTGAAAGCCTGACAGCCATGCTCACCAGCTGGACAGAACTTCTTGATCTTAATTCCTGTGAACCTGTATAATGAAACGTAAGCGCATAATCTGTTTCCATCTATTCAACGACTACAGCGGCAGCCCCAAAGTATTGCGAGAAGTGCTCGAAGGATTGCTCTACAAAGGGAACCATGTGGAATTGATCTCTACCCGAGGCGGAACGCTTGACACTGTGGTTCATCCCGCACTTACAAGGCGCCATTACCGCTACGCATTCTCCACAAGCGCCCTCACCACCATGCTACGGTACACCGCCGCTCAGGTGCTCACATTCCTGATGGCCCTTAAATATACGTTCCGCAGCGACACAGTGTTCTACATCAACACCATCCTGCCTATAGGCCCGGCATTAGCCGGACGTCTTACAGGCAAAAAAGTAGTATATCACTATCACGAGAATGCTTATATGAAAGGGCTTTTTTATCGGATTTTGGCAGTTGCAATGCAACGGCTGGCCCACAGAATCATATGCGTCTCGGAGTATCAGGCGTCATTTCTTAAACGCAGGCGCGGCGTAACAGTAATCCCCAATGCTCTTTCGCCCGGATTTGTAAAACTTCTGAAACCTGAGCCCGACAAAGCATTCTCCCGCCGCACCGTCCTTATGCTGTCGTCGCTAAAAACATATAAAGGGACCCGCGAATTCATCGGATTGGCCTCAAAACTGCCGGATATAAAATTTGTACTGGTAATAAACGATCTCCAACAGGCCATAGACAGGTGGATAGCCGACGAAAAAATAAATGTTCCGGCCAATGTGACAATCCATCCACGCACATCCGGCGTAAGCACATTCTACAACAAGGCGTCATTAGTCCTCAACCTGTCGGATCCGCGGCAAGTTGTCGAGACTTTCGGCCTCACAGCCCTTGAGGCCATGAGTTGCGCGTTGCCGGTTATAGTGCCGCCCGTAGGAGGAATTGCCGAGATGGTCACTGACGGGGTCAACGGCTACCGGATAGACTGCTCCGACACCTATATGCTCACAAAGGCCATAAATGATATTCTGGACAACCGGGAACTTTACATGTCGCTGAGCAAAGGCGCATTGGCTACATCCCGTAAATTCAGCCGAGAATCTATGATCAACAATATACAAACTATAATCACTGAAATATCCGACATATAATCATGAAGGTAGCGATATTAGGCACACAAGGCGTACCGGCCAATTACGGCGGCTTCGAGTCTCTTGTAGAAAACATCATCGGTGAAAACTGCCCCGAGGACGTGGAATACACCGTGTTCTGTTCCTCCAAGGATATGCCTGAGCGGCTTACGGAATACAAGGGAGCGAAATTACGTTACACCCCCCTTCATGCCAACGGCAGCAGCTCCATTCCATATGATATAATATCCATGTGCAAGGCATTGCGGGGATATGACGTGCTGTTGGTGCTCGGTGTGTCGGGATGTCTTTTCATGCCTGTGCTGCGGCTGTTGACCCGGAGCCGTATCATAGTGAATATCGACGGACTTGAACACCGCCGCGCCAAATGGGGACGGCTGGCCCGCGCGGTACTGCGCAATTCCGAGTCCATGGCTGTACGCTTTGCCGATGTGACCGTTACCGATAACAAAGGCATACAGGATTATGTCACCGCCACTTACGGCAAACCGTCAGAGCTGATAGCTTATGGCGGAGACCATGTCAGCCGCGATCTCTCCCCTGAGTTTATGGAAAGCATCCTGAGTAAATACGGGCTCAAAGCCGGTGAATACGGCATAAGCGTATGCCGCATAGAGCCTGAAAACAACAGCGACATAATTCTTGAAGCGTTTGCCCGCACAGGGCGCCGACTCGTGTTCATAGGCAACTGGAACCATAGCGAATGGGCTCGTGAACTGCGGCGCCGTTACGCCTCGAAGCCGAACATCCTCATGCTTGACGCCATCTACGACCTCGACATACTCTATACTCTGCGGTCGAATGCCGGTATCTACATCCACGGCCACAGCGCCGGAGGCACCAATCCGTCGCTTGTGGAGGCAATGCACTTCGGCATGCCCATAATAGCATTCGATGTGGTCTATAACAGGGAAACCACCGAAGGCGCCGCATATTATTTCAGCAATGCGGATGAGCTGGAACGACAGTCACTGCGCACAGATCTCGACGGCGCGCGGATGAAAGAGATAGCACAACGCCGCTACACATGGCGCCATATCTCGCGGCAGTATTGCAGCCTCTACCCCACTCCAGGGAAAAAGGCTTAAGCATAAGCCCCATACCTTACACAACGGCCCCGCAGCGAAACTTCACTGTGGGGCCGTTGTGCTGTTATCAAGCCAGGAAATTTCAGTCGAGTGCAATGCGCGTCTCGGCCATTTCGGCATATTCATCCCAGCCGGGGTCATTCTCACAATATATGCTTATAGGCAACAGAGGCATGTCGGCCAATGCCTCGTTGAGCTTACGACCGAAGATATTCACCGACAGGGTATAGAACACCCAGGTGCGCTCACCGTCACCGGTATATATGCCGGTCAGGAGCGCCACAGGATCAGCGAGGAATGCACTCTGCATAGCGTCCTGAGCCTGCTCCATAAGCGCGCTGTCAGCTTCCGACGGCATGCCGTCGGAGCCGCACTCATATGGCCACGTCACCTCCACACGCACATTATATTTGCCGTGTGAGCGGAAATCCCCTACATCGGAGCGGCCTGTCACCATGACAAGCCGCCCGGACGAAGCCTCAGCCGGGGCAGTCCACCACTCCCCGTTACCGGGCTTTAGCTGTTTGCCCATGGGTTTTCAGACAAGCGGATGACCGGTCATTTCCACAGGCTGCGGAAGATCCATTATTTTCAGAATCGAGGGAGCCACATCGGCCAGAATGCCGTCCTTTACCTTAGCGTCCTTGTCGGGTGTGACGAAAATACAGGGCACGGGGTTGAGCGAATGGGCCGTGTTGGGAGTGCCGTCAGGATTGATGGCATTGTCAGCATTTCCATGGTCGGCAATGATCATTGTTATGTAGCCCGCTTTCTTGGCGGCCTCAACCACATCGTGCACACAAGCGTCCACAGCCACCACAGCTTTCTCTATGGCCTCGTATACTCCGGTATGGCCCACCATATCGCCGTTGGCGAAGTTCACCACTATGAAATCATATTTATCCTCGCCTATGGCCTCCACAAGCTTGTCCTTCACCTCATATGCGCTCATCTCGGGCTTGAGGTCGTAAGTGGCCACTTTAGGCGAATTCACAAGTATCCGCTCCTCGCCCTTGAAAGGCTCTTCGCGGCCGCCGTTGAGGAAGAATGTCACGTGGGCATATTTCTCCGTCTCGGCAATGTGAAGCTGTGTCTTTCCCTGCGTCGAGAGATATTCGCCGAGAGTGTTGTGTACATTCTCCTTGTCGAAGATTATCTTCACACCGGTAAAAGAGGCGTCATAAGGAGTCATGCAGTAGTAGCGTATGCCGGGAATGGTGTGCATTCCGAAGTCAGGCATATCGCGCTGGGTGAGCACCTCGGTGATCTCTTTGGCGCGGTCATTGCGGTAGTTGAAGAATATCACCGCGTCGCCCTCCTTTATCGTACCGTCGACCGACGCATTGTTAATCGGTTTGATGAACTCATCGGTCACATCGGCCTGATAGGATTCCTCCATAGCCGCCACCATGTCGGTGGCCTGTTCGCCCTCTCCGTTAACCAGAAGGTCATAGGCCACCTTGACGCGCTCCCAGCGTTTGTCACGGTCCATGGCATAATAACGGCCTATTATCGAGGCTATCTTGCCCGTGGTCTTGGCGCAATGGGCCTCCACCTGCTCGATAAAGCCCTTGCCGCTGTGTGGGTCGGTGTCACGGCCATCCATAAAGCAATGGATGTAGACTTTCTCCAATCCGTAATGCTTGGCAATGTCGCACAAGGCGAAAAGATGGTCAAGCGACGAGTGCACGCCGCCGTCGGACGTAAGCCCCATGAAGTGCATTGCCTTGCCCGATTCGGCAGCATAGCCGAAAGCATCCTTTATGGCTTCGTTCTTGAGAATCGAACCGTCGGCACAAGCCTTGTTTATCTTCACGAGATCCTGATACACTATGCGGCCCGCGCCTATGTTGAGGTGTCCCACCTCGGAGTTTCCCATCTGTCCGTCGGGCAGGCCCACGAACTCTCCGCTGGCCTGAAGTTTGGAGTGGGGATAGGTGCTGAACAGATAATCCATATATGGAGTGGGTGTGGAATATATCACATCACCCTTTGTGTGGTTGCCGATGCCCCAGCCGTCGAGAATCATCAGCATAGCTTTCTGTGCCATAATTGTATCTTATATTTGTTTTATAGTTTATAGATCATGCAAAGTTACGCAATTATCCCCAATCGCCGCCCCACTTTATGATTTTTTAGCCATCGCCACCCTTACCGTCCACAATTCCGTGCCGCAATCCAAAAATCCGGAAGTCATGGACGAATGGCTTCCGGATTTTTTTGATTTCTGTATGGCAAAGGGTTATTTCAGGAATTTGTAAGTGCCGATTTTGTCGCTTCCGTTGAGAACTGTGAGCACATACACACCTTGCGGGATGGCGGACACATCGACCTTTCCGTCCTCCACCGGTAATGTTGTGGCGTAGGAAGCGGATCCCATGACGCTGTTCACCCGGCACGACAACCGGCCTGACTCCCTGAGCCGTCCGGAAATCCCGCCAAGGGTTATGACATCGTTGTTGCGTTTGAACGTAACCTCCCTTGTGGGATAACCTATCGGGGGAATCGTAATAGTCTCACTCCGTTTAAAACCATTGGCATTATAGCTGGCAACAGTTAGTCTTGTACTCAGTTCACGGTCAAGATTAGCAATAAAATACCCATTTCTAAAGTCTTCAGCATCATATTGGAACGGAAGTTCCTCTCCTTCATCCCATTGCTCGACAACTACACCAATCACACCTTCTACATTGGCAATTCCCACTTTCACATCCACATAATAGTCATCCTCATCATCCATTAGCGAAAAGGTTTGCAGCGGGCTATCCTCTGTTGACATATATTTGATCACCGGTTTCTCCGGAGTGAAATCGCGGGTAAAATATTTCACTTTGTAGTCATAATACAGGTTTTTGTTGATTTTCAACGTCGGGTCGTAGTTGATGACATATTGTTGGGATATAAGGTCGCGGTCAATGGCGCTCACAAAATATTCATCTGAAAAATCCCCGATGTTATATCCGAACGGATGAAATCTATCATTGCCCCGACTGACGTATTTATACTTTCCGGCCGATCTGACCTCCGGTTTAGCCGGCATAAGAATGTCAGTGATATATTTCCCGAAGAAATTATAGAAAGGACTCATATGTAGCCACATATTGCATTGTGTAATCCTGTATCTCAGTCCGCCGTTTACACTGCGGGCATATTCCGACTCATCGCAGTGCAGTGGGAGATCCTCTATATTCACAGTTACAGGGTGGATACTTTTTGTGGAGTAAACGCAATCCCATGTGCCGTCTTTTTTGAGCACTGACAGTGAAATGCCATGGTTCACGGGGCCGTCAGGCGAAAAGTGATTGAACTGGCGACAATATCCCGTTACGCCGGTCAGGCCATCTCCGTCAGGTGCATCTGCGCTTGCGCCTTGCCGCACTTCCTTTGCAGGTTGAAAACCGGAGTTCCGTTGTGTGTCAAAACCCAATGTCACGGCCCCGCGGTAGGGGATCACGTCGTCAGTAGTGCCGGCCAGTGATACGTTTCCTGATGGCGATCCGTCGGCAGTCAGGCACCTCCAGCCGAGGGCTGCGCCAAAAAGGCCGTTCCAATCCGTCTGTGTCAGGTCATGCATTGTGTATCCTTTGCCGAAATCATGTCGGAGCAGCAGGGCCAGCGGATTGCTGTCCTCCGCAATAAGGAAGCGCAGTGATGATTTATCGTTCCATTGCTCGGGAGCATATAGATCCAGGGCCTCCGGTTGCATATCTTCCCCTGTATTCAATGGCACTGAAAGCGACCCTTTCGTGGCATTGGCATATGCCGTGGCCGGATCCGACGATCCTATGGCATTCATCACAAGCGTCTCGAACGGTGTGAGCCGTGAGCCTGTAAATTCAAACTTCTCTTTTTCCGCATCGACTTTAAACGATGTGGTATAGCCCAAGCCTATGGCTATGTCGCGCAACGCCATAGTGACAAAATCATATTTGGTGGCATCATCGGTTCCGTCCAATGAGAACGATAGTTGCCCAACCAGATTTTTGTTATATACTATGGTTATATCCTCGCATGCCAGATCGGATAGGTCAGTTATCTCATTCGCAAACCTATGGATTCCGCTCCTGTGATATTCCTGCAACAGGACACTTTTCACCATGGGCATGGAGGCCGCATAATTGCTTACATCCTCGCCTGTGAAATCGAATGTGTCGAAAGCTACCCTTGACAGGAGTTCCGGATCGTCAATGGATTCTATCCTTGCAGTTACGTTTATCGGGAGAGCCTCGGGGAGAACCTCCTCCCATATCCGCACGGCATAGTCAAACGCGCCCATCATTCCCGCAGGCCAATCACCTTCGTATTTGACCACAAGTTTTGAGCCGCTTTTCACATCGCGCATGTCAGGCAAAGCTATATACACATCCTGAATCCCTTGGCCGGCTGTAACATAATTCTCAACCGTGGTGGTGCGTACATTGCGGTTGTTGGCAAATCCCGCGAGGCCACTTATAATGAGAAGCGAAAGTAGTATTCTTCTGTTCATATATTTACGGTTTTTTAGTTTGTCGCAGAGGGTTATTTCAGGAATTTGTAAGTGCCGATACTGTTGTTTCCATTGAAAACTGTGAGCACATACACACCTTGCGGAATGGCGGCCACATCGACCTTTCCGTCCTCCACCGGCAACGTTGCGGCGTAGGAAGCTGATCCCATGACGCTGTTCACCCGGCACGACAACCGGCCTGACTCCCTGAGCCGTCCGGAAATCCCGCCAAGGGTTATGACATCGTTGTTGCGTTTGAACGTAACCTCCCTTGTGGGATAACCTATCGGGGGAATCGTAATAGTCTCACTCCGTTTAAAACCATTGGCATTATAGCTGGCAACAGTTAGTCTTGTACTCAGTTCACGGTCAAGATTAGCAATAAAATACCCATTTCTAAAGTCTTCAGCATCATATTGGAACGGAAGTTCCTCTCCTTCATCCCATTGCTCGACAACTACACCAATCACACCTTCTACATTGGCAATTCCCACTTTCACATCCACATAATAGTCATCCTCATCATCCATTAGCGAAAAGGTTTGCAGCGGGCTATCCTCTGTTGACATATATTTGATCACCGGTTTCTCCGGAGTGAAATCGCGGGTAAAATATTTCACCTTATAGTCATAGTATATATCCTTGGCCATATGCATGCTGCACTGGGTGAGGCGGTAGCGGAGTCCACCGGTAACGCCACGGGCGTACTCCTGCTCATCATAGTGCAGCTGTAGATTCTCTATATTCACGTTCACCGGCTGTATAAACTGTGTGGAGTAAACGCAATCCCACGTTCCGTCCTTCTTCATTACCGACAGGGATATGCCGCTTGGTGTGGGGCCGTCAACCGAAAAGTGGTTGAATTGCTTGCAATAGGCATCGGTGAATCCACTTGCTGCGCGTTGGAGGAGAGCGGCCTCAGCCATCGCCTCAATATCCACCGTATCGTTTTGCTGCTCCTGAGCTTTAAGGCGCATAAATTGGGTGTTGGCTGCCTCATCAAATGTCAGCGACACCGCACCCTTGTAGGGTATTATGTCGTCGGTGGTGCCGGTGCACGACACTGTGCCTGATACAGTGCCGGTGGTTATGGTGCGGCGCCAGTCAAGGGCCGATCCAAACATATTGTCCCAGTCCATGCCAGTCATATCCTGCATGGTGTATCCTTTGGCGAAGTCATGCCGGAGCAGGAGCGACAGCGGATTGTTCGCCTCCGCCATAAGGAAGCGCAGCGATGTGTTGTTGTCCCATTGCTCCGGGGCATAGAGGCTCAATGCATATGACGGATTTATTAAGCCCCATTGGTTCAGCGGCACTGAAAGCGATCCTTTAGTGGCATTGGCATATGCCGTGGCAGGATCCGTTGATCCGATAGCCCTCATTACAAGGCTTTCATACGGCGTGAGCCTTGCATCGGTAAAATCCATTTTCTTTTGGGCCGCATCGGCTGTAAAAGAGGTTGTATACCCCAAGCCTATGGCTATGTCACGCAACGCCAAGGTGACGAAATCATATTGGGCTGCCGACTCGGCGCCATCCAATGAGAATGAGAACTGATCCAAGAGGTTCTTGTTATACACTATGATTATATCTTCCCCCTCGAAGTCGGAAAAGTCGGTTATCTCATTCATGAATCTATGCCGCTGGTTGCTGTGGTATTCCTGTAGCAGCACACTTTTCACCAAGGGCATTGAGTAAGTATAATTGCTCACCCCGTCACCCTCGAAGTCGAAAGTGTCGAATGTCACTTTCGACAATGTATTCCTATTGCCTCTGATCGGTTGCAGCTTGGCCGTTATGTTTATCGGCAGGGTTACAGGCAAAACCTCTTCCCATATCCTCACGGCATAGTCAAACGCCCCCTGCATCTCCACAGGCCAATCGCCCTCGTAGGTAACCACAAGCTTTGAACCGCTTTTCACATCGCGCATATCGGGCAACGTTATCTGAACGGTAGTGCCGGCGCTTCTTAATGCGCCGGATGTGGCATAATCCCCTGTGGCGTAATTTTCAACCGTGGTGGTGCGGACATTGCGGTTATGCGGGAAGCACGTGAGGCTGCTCAGAATAAGTGCCGAGTATAGAATTTCTCTTTTCATTGCTTTATGATTTTTAGTTTTCCTGATTGATTGCCTGAAAGTTCGTATGCCACTACATAAACTCCGCGCTTTAGGTGTGACAGATCTACAGAACTTACATTGTGATATTTGCCGCATAGAGAGCCTAACATGTCATATACATAAAGAGCTTGGAGCTCTGTGTTCGAGCACACGGTATTATGCTGCCAAATTACATGTGGGTCTTCCTTGGCTGTCTTTGCTTGATTCAAGTCCGAAAGCTGCCGTAATTCCTCTATACGGGCCAATATATCCGGGTCGGTTATATACCAAGTCGTAAGAATCGGATCACACCAGTCGGATATACCAAAGTCATTAACTGCATATGCCCTAATATATTCACCCCACAGAATATAGTCATCACTTATTGTGGCTATACCATTACTGCATTCATAGTCAACTACAAACGAATAATAAATACGCTCTTCCCCGCCAAAGAATGGCCAACCATACCCATATCCCTCAGCAAAATTCACCGTTATCTTTTTTGCGTTAGCCGATTCAGCAGTGAATGAGAACATATTCCCCTCTGCCGGATAACCATACCTGAAGTCTTCGTCATTTTTATAAACACAATTGAAATTGATATCAGATAATACCGGCTTGGTCGGTTCCAAATTCAATCTTATATACTGATAATCCTCAATTCCATCGTTGGCTCTAAATGAGATACGCACTTTAACAAATCGCCATTCAACCAAATCATCATATTGCCGTGGAGACTCACTAAGCTGCCGGGCAACGGCAAGGGGGTTGAAAATACAGCTCCAGGAATTTTCAGTTACAAATTCAGTATCATCATATCCGCCATCACGATTCAATATACCCACGTTCCATTCACCCTTTACTGACCAGTCTGTCAACACGAATTTAAGGGGTGAAGGGTCGGTAAACACATGATCAAAACCGTATATCGTGCCGTTCTGTTCTATGTCCTCGGAAATCAGGTTCTGAGCATGGATAGCGCCCATGCATGCAGCCATAACTGATATAATAAAGAATGTTTTTATTCGTAACATCATCATTTCATGCATTTAAAAGTCCGTACTGTAATTCCATCCCTCAGATGCTTTATGATCAGCAAGCCTTTACGGGAATTTCTGTCAATGTCGGCAAGATCGGTAACCGTCCCGAGGCTTATGCCGTTCACATCATACACTTCAAACCTGTCATTGCCCGGCTGCACACCGATAGATGTGGCATGGTACCCGGCTGTGGATCCTGAGCCGGAATGTGATTTGGCCCATGACGCTCCGTGTGGCTCAAGTTCGATAGTGTAGACCGACTTACCATATTTATTCTCAGCCGAGAAATCGAGCCAAGCATAATACGGAGACGTGATATGGTCGGCAACTCCGGTGGCGATATATGGTTCGCGGATATAGCATGATTTCAACTTGGAGGAATATTCTTCCTCCACCGATACCTTGATTTTGTCGGCTCCGCGATATTTTACTTTGTAATGAGCATCGTAAGAGAGATAGGGTGCATTATCCACAATCTCCGTAATCTCGGCATACTCTATGAACGGTTTCAGCTCCAATGTGAGCTTGAAAGGTGCCGCCTGTACCTTCATGCCATTGACTATGCAGGAAAACTGTAATGAAGCCTCAATGTCGCCGTCCTGATTTATGCGGTAAAGGTCAGGATTATCAACAGCCGGAACGGTACACGAAAGGGCGTTGTCGGGCAAGTTGATGGTTCTGACCGAACCGTCGGCCAGCGGCAGCTGATAAGTCCATGCCGGTGACTGCATGGAACTGAAAATGCTTTCGGCTCTGAAATTATGCTCCTGATAGGAGGAAGCTATGCCTGTGTCGGGCACATCATCGCTTACAATACTTACCGAAGGTGTTGCTTTGATGTCCCATCCAAGATCATTCAGAATCGCCTGAGTAGCGTTGTCAACATCAAGTACATAGCTACCGGCAGATACACGGTCGCCCATCAAAGAGTTCGGATCGTCTAAGAAAATAAACGGGAGTCTGTCGTGGGAATAAGGTGGAGGCGCCAGTTTAAACTGCTCATCGGATGTGTTCAGATAGAATTCCGTGTTTTCAGCCGTAACATAATTAGTCAGAGCAGCGCTTGGCTTTCCTCTATTGGGGCTTATGGATGATAAAGCCACCCCATTGGAATTAACAATCCGCTTTTCAAAAATAGAATGTCCTTTTTGACATCCAAAAACGAATTCTCCGGTATCGTAAACTTTAATGCTTGATCCGAAGCCTAATATACGTGCTATTGCTCTCATCAGGCCATAGGCTAAGTTATTCCCATTTTCCGATATATTCTCCCCAATGGCGTAGTCCCACTCCATATTGGAATTGATTGTAATGATACCGTCCGGAGCGTCAAAAGGTCTTTGATCAAGAGGAAAAGAGGAATTAATCAATGTAAGGGGAGTATATTCGCTATTCTTAACTTTGTATTGGACTACTGTTTTGATACATTCCTCAATATCTTCGACCTTAACTTCAATTAAAATAATCGCGTTGTTACGGATGGCACCTTGCCAAACGGATACGGCATAATTGAGAGCTTTGGACATATTTTCATCAAGGTTTTCCTCTCCGATGATAACAAAAGAGATTGCATCCCGGTTAGTGCGCTTTGCCTTTGAAACAGCCGGAATTTTAACGGGCTGTACGGCTGTGGGGGAATAGGTGTCGGAATAAGTGATGGTCAATGTGTCCTGCGCAGAGGCGCACATAGCCGGCAGCGACAGGACGACACACAAGAGGATGCTCCATAACATGGGTGGTTTTTCCAGCGACGGGGAGTGATAAGTGTTGCCCATAATGAAAGGTTTTTAATAGGTTATTAGATATAATTGGCAGATGTCGGCTAATGGGATCAAACCGGCTTCACCGATATATTTCAAAGAAATGTGACTGCCGATGCAAATATAATGCACATTCCGCGCAATTCCATTTTTTTAACTAAAAAATCAATCCGTTACATCCAAAAAAAATAAGAAAGAGCTTAATTCATAGACATGGAATTTTTGACTGGCAATGTGATATAAACAACTGAGGGGGGGAATGCCGGTGTTCCGGCATTCCCCCTCGGAATGTGTTATGCTAAAGAGCTTTTTTGTCAGGCGTTCTTCACTTTCTCGACAACGGCCTTGAATGCGGCGGGATTGTTGAGGGCGAGATCGGCAAGCACTTTACGGTTGATCTCTATGCCGCTCTTGTGAATAAGGCCCATGAGCTTGCTGTAGGAAAGATCCTCCATGCGTGCGGCAGCGTTGATACGCTGGATCCATAGGGCACGGAAGTTGCGCTTCTTGTCCTTGCGGTCGCGGTAAGCGTAGGTGAGACCCTTTTCCCATGTGTTTTTGGCCACGGTCCACACATTCTTGCGGCAGCCGTAGTAACCACGGGTGAGTTTCAAAATTTTCTTTCTGCGAGCACGTGATGCTACATGATTTACTGATCTTGGCATTTCTTTGATGATTTTTGGGTGGCAGCGGCTTTAAAGGCTCTTGGACAGCTGTTCACCCGGTTAATAATTTATTATATAAATCACGAATTAAAAACCCGGCAGGGAAAACACTTGCACCCGGAATTACTTGAGGGCGAGCAGTGACTTGACGCTACCTTCATCGGCATGTGACACAAGACCGGCATGGGTCAGATTGCGCTTCTGCTTCTTGGTCTTTTTGGTCAAGATGTGGCTCTTGTAAGCATGTTTTCTCTTGATTTTTCCTGATCCGGTAAGGGCGAACCTCTTTTTGGCACCGGAATTAGTCTTAATCTTAGGCATTGTTGTTGATTGATTTGTTAGTTAATTCGAGTCACGCCATATGCCCCGGGACTTTCACGAAAGCATGGGGGAGGTGCGGCGTTTTTTTATTTCTTCTTGGGTGTGATCATTATGATCATGCGCTTGCCTTCGAGCTGGGGCATCTGCTCTACTTTGCCATACTCCTCGAGATCGTTGGCGAAACGCAGCAGCAACACTTCGCCCTGTTCCTTGAAGAGGATCGAACGGCCTTTGAAAAACACATAAGCCTTGACCTTGCTCCCCTCGTTGAGAAATCCGATGGCATGTTTGAGCTTGAAGTTATAGTCGTGGTCGTCGGTCTGCGGTCCGAAACGGATCTCCTTCACCACCACTTTAGTGGCTTTGGCTTTCGCTTCCTTCTGACGTTTTTTCTGCTGATACAGGAACTTCTGGTAGTCAAGGATCTTGCATACAGGCGGCTCGGCGGTGGGCGAAATCTCCACAAGGTCAAGCTCAAGCTCGTCGGCTATTTTAAGTGCCTGCGACAGAGGATAGACACCTGCCTCGACATTATCGCCGACAAGGCGCACTTCACGGGCACGGATATGCTCGTTGATGTTGTGGGGATTTTTAGTTTCCACACGGCCTACGCGACGTACGGAAGCTGCCGGACGACGTGGACCGGAGGGGGGATTAAATGGTTTTTTCTCCATTCAGGATCAGATAGCGGTTGCTTAGTTGATTAATTATTAGCGTTTTAAAGTTTACTGCATAGTCATTTCCTCGATTTCACGAGTCAACAACTCTGCAAAGTTAGCAATTTTCATTGATCCTTTATCACCTTCGCCCTGTTTTCTTACGGAAACTTCGCCGGCTTCGGCTTCTTTTTCACCCACAATGAGCATATAGGGTATGCGTTTGAGCTCGTTGTCGCGGATCTTCTTGCCTATTTTTTCGTTACGGTCGTCAACCGTGGCACGGATATCGGATGCGGCGAGCGTACGGGCCACTTCAAAGGCATAACCGTTGAACTTCTCGCTGATGGGGAGCACGGCCACCTGGTCGGGAGCGAGCCACAGCGGGAAGCGCCCGGCAGTGTGTTCGAGCAGCACGGCCACAAAGCGTTCCATCGAACCGAACGGAGCACGGTGTATCATGACGGGACGGTGCTTGAGGTTGTCGCTGCCGGTATATTCAAGCTGGAAGCGCTCGGGAAGGTTGTAATCGACCTGGATGGTGCCGAGCTGCCAGCGGCGTCCGATGGCGTCCTTCACCATGAAGTCGAGTTTTGGGCCATAGAAAGCGGCCTCACCAAGTTCGGTGCGGGCATTGAGACCCTTTTCGGCGCAGGCCTCTATGATGGCCTGTTCGGCAAGATGCCAGTTTTCATCGCTACCTATGTACTTCTCCTTGTTGTTGGGATCGCGCAGTGATATCTGCGCCTCAAAGTTGTCGAATTTCAGAGCCTTGAAGATATAGAAGATTATATCCATGACTTTGAGGAATTCGTCCTTGATCTGCTCGGGAGCGCAGAATATATGCGCATCGTCCTGCGTAAAGCCACGCACACGGGTAAGTCCGTGAAGCTCGCCGCTTTGCTCATAACGGTAGACGGTGCCGAATTCGGCCAAACGCAAGGGCAATTCGCGGTAAGAGCGCGGGAATGCGCGGAATATCTCACAGTGGTGGGGGCAGTTCATCGGTTTGAGCAGGTATTCCTCGCCCTCCTCCGGTGTGTGGATGGGCTGGAATGAGTCCTTGCCGTATTTGGCATAGTGGCCGGAGGTGACATAGAGCATTTTGTTGCCGATATGCGGGGTGATCACCTGCTGGTAGCCGTATTTTTTCTGTATCTTGCGGAGGAACTGCTCGAGGCGGTCGCGCAGAGCGGCGCCTTTGGGAAGCCATAACGGCAAGCCGGCACCCACATTCTGGGAGAAGGCGAAGAGTTCCATTTCCTTGCCGAGTTTGCGGTGGTCGCGCTTCTTGGCTTCCTCAAGCATTACGAGATACTCGTCGAGCATCTTCTTTTTGGGGAAGGTTATGCCATACACGCGCACCAGCTGCTGGCGCTTCTCGTCGCCGCGCCAGTAGGCGCCGGCAAGCGACATCACTTTCACGGCTTTGATGGACGCGGTGTTGGCGATGTGCGGGCCGCGGCAAAGGTCGGTGAAAGCTCCCTGGGTGTAAGTGGTGATATGTCCGTCCTCAAGCTCGGAGATAAGCTCGCACTTGTATGTCTCGCCCCTGTCGCCGAACATTTTAAGGGCGTCGGCTTTGGATATGTCGGCACGTACAATCGGTTCCTTGCGCTGGGCAAGTTCGAGCATCTTCTTCTCGATCTTGCCGAAATCGGCAGCTGTAAGGGTATGCTCGCCGGGATCGATATCATAATAGAAACCGTTTTCGACAGCCGGCCCGATGCCGAATTTCACTCCGGGATAAAGCTCCTGCAACGCCTCGGCGAGCAGGTGTGCCGAACTGTGCCAGAAGGCGTGCTTGCCTTCGGCGTCATCCCACTTGAATAGCTTTATCGAAGCATCCTCCGTTATAGGGCGGGAAATATCCCACTCCTGTGAATTGACCGACGCGGCCAGGATGTCCTGGGCCAAACGCGGGCTTATGCTCTCGGCAATCTGCAACGGTGTGACACCGCTCTCAAATTGCTTCACACTGTTGTCGGGAAAAGTGATGTTTATCATTGTTTCTGTGCTATATATAGACGTGATAGTATGCGGGTATCCGCAAAAAGCGCGTGCAAATTTATGAATTTTTTTTCTTTTATTATTAACTTTGTAGCGGATTTTTAGAGCCTCTGAAAACCGCATTCAAAATAACCCCACATTGTCACAACCGATGCAAGAAAAGATCATAATCCTTGATTTCGGCTCGCAGACCACACAGCTGATAGGACGGCGTGTGCGCGAACTCAATACCTACTGCGAGATAGTACCCTACAACAAATTTCCGGCCGACGATCCGTCAGTGATAGGCGTGATACTTTCCGGCTCCCCATTTTCGGTATACGACGAAAAGGCATTCAAGACAAACCTTGACGGCATACGCGGCCGCATTCCGGTGTTAGGAATATGCTACGGCGCCCAGATGATGGCCTGGCAGGCCGGAGGCTCGGTGGAGCCGGCACCGTCGCGGGAATACGGACGCGCCAACCTTTCATGGATCGAACCGGGCAATCCGCTGTTCCAGTCGATAGAAACAGGAGCACAAGTTTGGATGAGCCACGGCGACACCATAACCACCCTGCCCTCCTCGTTCCGCACGGTAGCCTCGACTGATTCAGTGGCCAATGCGGCCTATCAGATCGACGGGGAAAACACCTGGGGCGTACAATTCCACCCCGAAGTGTATCATTCCACCCTCGGCACCACTCTACTGCGCAACTTCGTGGTGAACATATGCGGAAGCAAATGCGACTGGAGCGCCGAATCATTTATAGAATCCACCGTCAAGGCGTTGCGCGAACAGCTTGGCGACGACAAAGTGGTGCTCGGCCTCAGCGGCGGCGTCGACTCCTCCGTGGCCGCGGTGCTGCTCAACCGCGCCATAGGCAAGAACCTTACCTGTATCTTTGTGGATCACGGCATGCTGCGCAAGGATGAGTTTAAAAACGTGCTTGCCGACTACGAAGGTCTCGGACTGAATGTAAAAGGGGTTGACGCCTCTGCCAAATTCTTTGCCGAACTTGCAGGAGTCACCGATCCGGAGAAAAAACGCAAGATAATAGGAAAAGGGTTCATCGACGTGTTCGACCGTGAGGCCCATGCCATAAAGGATGTGAAATGGCTTGCACAGGGCACAATATATCCCGACTGCATAGAATCGCTCTCCATAACGGGCACCACGATAAAGAGCCACCACAATGTGGGCGGACTGCCGGAGAAAATGAACCTGCGCCTATGCGAGCCGCTGAGACTTCTGTTCAAGGACGAGGTGCGCGCCGTGGGCCGGTCGCTCGGCATGCCGTCACATCTCATTGACCGTCATCCTTTCCCCGGCCCGGGGCTGGCCGTGCGCATACTCGGCGACATAACACCCGAAAAGGTTAGTGTGCTTCAGGAAGCCGACCACATATTCATCCAGGGGCTGCGTGACGCGGGCCTGTACAATCAGGTATGGCAAGCAGGCGTGATACTTCTGCCGGTGCAGAGTGTGGGAGTGATGGGCGATGAACGCACCTATGAAAGGGCCGTGGCTCTCCGTGCCGTGACCTCCACCGACGCCATGACCGCCGACTGGGCCCATCTCCCCTATGAGTTCCTTGCCAAGGTGTCAAACGACATCATAAACAAAGTGCGCGGAGTCAACCGCGTAACCTACGACATCTCCTCAAAACCACCGGCAACCATCGAGTGGGAATAATCACAGCTATATCCTGCTTGGATTTAATTTCAATTCGAGAAAGGAGTAACCGACATAGGAAAGGGAGACACTGCAATGAGTCTCCCTTTCTTCATGTCGGAATATACTGTGATTATCTCACTACAAGTCGTACGGACTTACACTGGCCTCCATATTCGATCTTCAGGATATACAAGCCGGGGGCCACGCCGCCAAGCTCCATCGATTCGGAACCAGCAGTCTCTGCAACTGCAACTCCAGAAAGGTCATACAGGCATGCGCGGGAAGCCTCTACACCGAAGAATACCCTTTCGGAAGCAGGATTCGGATATACACGCACTCCATTGTCGTAGCAATTGTCTATGCCTGACGATTTCAATATGAAAGGAACCACAGCCGGCTCTGACGAACCTTCGGCATAAACAGCCACAACCTTAGCTACATGCTGTCCGGTGGCGAGACCGCTGACAGTGTGGCTCGTCTCCTGGGTGGATACCACTTTCACATCATCCACATATACATCGTAAGCGCGGAATGTAGGTATGGCGCCAGCCCTCATTGCAACACCCGAAGGCGCTGCCTCTACACCGATGAATACATCATCAACCATAAACCAATATCCGCATTCCGAAGTACAGTAGCGGATGCATACATATTTGGCTGCGGCAGGTATGGAATATTCCTTCTTAGTCCACTCGTCGGCCAACGTGGTCACCTTTTCGGGTGTGTCGGTCATCCATTTGAAACTCTCGGGCTTATTGTCGGTGAGACTGTAGCCTACATAGAATTGTTCAGTGTTCCACGGATCACCGTAGCCTTCAGCATCAGGATCGGCCTTGCACCAGAAGCGGAAAATGAAATCACGGCTGAAATTCAGCTCAGGCGATATAAACCAGTCGTCGGGAGCGGGTGCGGGCTTGCTGCGGTCGGCCGCACAGAAATTGCTTTTGAAAAGGAGGTACTGGTCGCCGGAATAGGGCGGATTCACACTGTATACATATTCGTGCAGCTCATAAGGAGCCATCACCATGGCGGCAAGAGGTTTGCCGTCGGTGGGATAAGGCATTTCATAATAATCATCCACATAGGGTATACCACCGTCACCGTCAATATAGGTCCAACCGAAGTTGCCGGCAGGATTGATCTCCCACTTGCTGATTGACTCGAAGTCCTCAAATATATTCTCCGTTACCCCGGAACCGCCCGACGACTCATTCCATGTAAGGGTCACGCTTCCGGAGGCGTCATCGACAACAGCCTGTAGATTAGCGGGTACGGCAAAATCGTAGTCTCCGCCTGGACCAACCACTGTCTGCGTCACTGTCACATCCGTTACATATATGTTGAACTGTCCGGCAGGCGATATTGCATGGAAAGCGAAGTTGTAATATCCGGTCTCGCTTACGGCAGGCAATTCTGTCTCAAAGAAACGGAATTCGCCATCATTCATTGTAAATTCCTTAAGCACCGTGCTCTGGGCCTCGGCAGTCTTGCCTTTACCGAAAGTCAGTTCCATTTTTTCGGTGTGGTAGGCGTTGGCACCGGCATAAGCAAACTTCACCTTGTAACGGGCATCCTTCTCCAGATACAGGTCGGGTGAAATAAGATAGTCATCTCCATCGAAATTGCTGTCGTACTGATACATGGCCTGTGTCTCGTATCCACCTGCGGTACGTGCTTTCCATTGCCATGTGGAGCCGCCGCTCATGTCCACTACTGTCCAGAGGTCAAACTCGCTCCTATCAGCAAACATAGTATTCCACGGGAAGCGGTCGATTGCCGCTCCAAGCGCGATCTCCACTGAGCGCGCCACCTCGCCTACACCCTGGTCGGTGTGCGACTCCACAGTATAACTGTAACGTCCCGTTCCCGGCACGGTGTTGTCGGTAAACGATGTCCCGCGGAAATCTGACGCAAGAATAGTGCCGTCAGGGAAGCGTGTGATTTTATAACCGAGCGAACCGGTGTCAATCACACCGCCATGAAGCCCCGACACGGGCGCCACCCATTCAAGTATAGCCGAACCGTCACTGTTTCTACCCACTCCGAGGTTGCTTACAGCCATGGGGACATCCTTTCCTACCCAGCGGCTGAGTCCCGAAGGAAGTCCATTGCCAGCCGAATTAGCGGCAACCACTGTGTAACTGTACAAAGCATCGTCGCTGACATTGTCCTCATAATGCATAGTCTCACCCGGAGTGCCAGTCAGGGACGCGATCTCCACATCATTGCGAAGAATCTTTACCGAAGAAATCGATATAAGATTAGCTCCACCGTAGCTCTTGACCGGGTTTTTCCATTCCAGGCTGATGGTCCGGGCACCGGTGGCATCGGGCACAGCCTTGAATTCCGTCACCGATCCAGGAGCTGCCGGCGATGGCTCGTCGAAAGGAATACACAAGCCTATCAGATGAGCGTCAGTGCCAGTCTCGCCTACAGTAGATGCAAAACCCGATGACGTGTCAACGACCACAAGTTCGGCAACCCTGTCAGAGAAATCAGCCGCCCAGTAAAGTGTACCGGTGGTATGGTCGAATTCCATCGACTGGGTTGTCTTGGCCGGCTTAAGCCCGGTGCGGCCTATTTCGACCTCAGCATAATCGTTGTCACGGTCAAAAGTCACGAGACATCCGTTTTGGTTAACGGAATATATCGTACCGTTGAGGTCACATGCAATATTATAATATGTAGGATTGGTCAGAGCGCCGTTGGCCCAGTCTATGAAAAGCTTTTCCTCCCTGAACACTCCAGTGTTGGGATTTATGGACATAAGCACGCTGCACTCGAACTGGAATCCGGGAAGGAAATCATCTATATAGAATGTACGTCCCATAGCAAGAATCTGGCCAGTGGTGTAATCATACGTCATATCGTTGATTACAAAATATTCGTCGGACCAATCCTTGATGTCGGTTATCGCTCCCGTGGCAAGATCGACACTTGAGAAAGCTATATGCTCCCAACTGTCGTCAACCGTACGGTATCTGTCAAAATAATACTTACCACCGGCATAACACCCTGCATATGCAAGATTAGGCATCTTGTGGACGGAGGTAAGCGTCCCCGGTTTGTCAAGCGTGAACGAGACAATCCCCTTTTCTACGCCCCCCTGTCACGCGTGGCCCATGCATAAGCCTTTTTGGACGGAACAACCACCGCCGACCTGCTGACGGAGGGGGCGGGATGCTTTTTGGCTGAAGAGAAATCAATCCTCTCCACACCACTGACCGTTGCCGAAGCCGCCAATAAAGCAGTTCCGACAAAAACGGTTGACAAAAATTTAAAATTCATACACTAATGTTTTTGGATATTAGATTATCTGACGATTATCTTGCGAGCTACATCGTCCTTAAATTCAATATAAACACCGGGAGCAAGCGCTCCGGAATTGGTTACTTCCACTCCGTCAAGCCTGAAAATGCGTGATGCTTTACTTTCACCCCGTACAAAAAGGTTATCTATTGAGCTGACAACAGCCTTTTCGGCAACAACGGCCTCCCCTTCGCCGCTTAGATTGTGAAGGGCTACCGTGTATACAGGATCTCCGGAACGAAGTACCGGATTGGTCACAGCCACACGGGTCTCCATACCCGGCACACATTCGTCACTCTCCGCGATCAGTTCTCCATCGGCATACATCCTAACGCCGCTAATCTCATAAAGCGCGCTACCCGACACGTTAATCGACGGAGCCTTGAAGGTGAACACCAGGATTCCATCTTCATCATGTGAGTATACACATTCGCCTACACCGGCTGGAGTATGGTCAAACGGAATTATGGAGAAGGAGGTAAACGGTTCCACGGCTGAGAAAGCGGCGTCGCAGTTTTCCTCGACCTTGACCACGGCATAATCCTCACTGAAGTCTGAATCCAGCGACACCGCCTCACTATCTACACCAACTTCGCCACCGGTTGCCCACGAAGCATGGTAATATCCCTTGGCAAGGGCGAACGCCAGCCTGTCCGTGTCATTCCAATCCTCATCCGAAGCACTGTCGTAAGGAGGAACCAGCACCTTGTCACCGTAAAGCTCCACTACCTCGACTGCAAAAGCACCCAATTGCAAACGGCGCTCCATTACAGAAGCCGGATTAGTGGAATGGAAACCGATATAATACACTCCTGCGCCGGACACTTCGAACTCAAATTCGAACGGAGTGCCTCCGGTGTTGGGGTCAAGCTGGGTACTCTCTACCTGAGTGACCTCACCTACCGGTATCTCCATGGCCTCCGGAGTGTCACCCGTGCCTGCATAGACCCCGATAAGACATCCGTATTGCGCACCCGCATACATTGAAAGCTTGAACGACACTTTATATTTTCCGGCAGCCGGAAAAGCAAGCGGAGCCGACACAAGCCAATCATCATCAGCCACCTCGGCGTTGCGGGACGAATGTATCACAGCCCACCATGCGTTTCCCATCATATTAGACTGGAAACACCATGCATTCGACAGTGGCGGATAACTCGAATTGCTGTTGGGCTTCGCGTCTCCGGCAACATCGATACATGTCCAAAAAGTCTTGAAGAAATCAGGTGTCTTGAAATTTTCCGAATACGGAAGAACCTGCGGGGTCTTCATTCCGATCCACGATGACATCTGGCTGCATGAGTAGCTCTCTGCACGTCCTATCAGAGCCGAAACGGCATATTCATATACACCGGCCTCAGGTACTTCCTGATCCACATATTCCACAGCGTCACCGTCCAATGTGGCGATAAGTTCGCCGTTGCGTCGCACATTCACCCCAGTCAACGGAGTCACAAGAGGATTATCCTCGTCGTCCGTTTCGGGAAGAACCCATGACAATGTGGCACTCAGGCTCTTGTCGGCAGCCGGAGTCACCTGCAAGCCAGAAGGGGCTGCAGGACACAGAATATTTTCCTTAATGGAGAATCCACGGAGGAACAAACCCCATTGGTTCGCATCGGAAATCACATGAAACGCCACATGATACATGCCATCTGCATCAGGAGTGAAGGTAACCTTCTCATTTTTCCATGTGGCTCCGAGATTTTTTGGATATTCACGCACAGGAGTAAGATTCCGTAGTCCTCAGGCTGAAGGGAATTACCTATATAGACGTTCATAGACTCTTTTCCTGCCTTGGATTCCTTTGCCCAATACGAGATCACATACTCTGTACCCCCCTTAAGCTCAAACCCCGGAGAGAACGCCCAGTCATCAGCCCGATTGTTACTGTTATACCGGTATTTGATCCCGGCATTGAAACCTGTCACTGCGGTCATGTTGTCGTCGGTGCTGTCATACTCCCAGGCCGTCTTATCATTATTTGCGTCAACCACAGTCCAATCAGCGGCAACCCCTTTCAGGGATTTGTCACCTATGGCACTTACATAAGGAACATCAATAGCTCCTGCACAAAGACATGACATTCCAATCAATGTCAAAGGCAATAGGTAATGTTTCACCATATACATTTTATATTTAGATGAGATGATATATTTCCGTTTGCAAGATTGTAACAAAAGCCATAGCAAATGCACATCCAGCTAAAATGCAGTCCAATTTACCACACTTATTCCATATACTTTTTCTTTTTATGATTAATTAATGTTAATAACATGCGTTTTAATATCTATTCCAAATAATCGAGACAATCAAAAAGCTTCAACTGACATCATACTTCCATCAAAAATGTCAAACAACATTATAGACAAAATCCAAGTAATTAACCACCCAACCTATGACATCGCCTCTGAACAACTGGTAACAACCGAATGAAAATAACATTTAAGAAGCATAATATGCCTGCCGAATTTATTAAAAATATATTCTGCAATATTGCGGGACATATTTTATTTTCATACTTTTGCACCGCAAAGATAAAGTCTTTGCGCCTACATAGTTGAAAGCGTTTTCGCATCGCTCCATTGCTGAAACCTAGGAAATTTCGCAACGATATAAGGACCGGTGGTGAATGTACGCTCTCTTTGGCTTGTAGTATCATAACATGATATACGGTCAAAGTGGAGTTGCGATCACTTTTTCTTATATCATGGGAATTCCTAGGCCCACAGCAATGGAAAAGTGAGAATTGTGGCTCCGCTTTTTATGTCATGGCATATTGACTGATTTTATAACCGCATCCAAGAGCCTGGGTGCATAAATACAACGCATGATGTTTTGGCTTATCCTATGTATCGTTTCAATTATTCCTGTGGCGTTGAAAATATACAACCACACACGCAACAACCCAAGGCCTCACAGCCGAAATAAAAAAATGAGTCAAAAATATCCCACTCTACTGACTCATATTCTGAAAGGCCGGAAAAATTGCAGAATAATAAAAGATTCAGAATATGTTCTGGAAGCGGGAGTGTCAGATTGCGAGGGATCGGCTACATTCTGTATACGCCAATGCAATGACAACACGTTGACCGTGGAGTATATTGTCAACGACAATCCCTCTATGCCAGAGTTCAAGCTTGCTTTCAGGTTCCCTGACAATATGGATCAGAACGAAATAATGATAAAGCTCGCACAAGACATACAAGCCAAATTCCGGGACCTCAAACGGCCCGTCACACGATAGCCCCCAACAAAAAAAGACTACCCTGCGAATCCGATACCGACTATTCGCGGGGTAGTCATTTTATATGTACAGCCTAAGCGGCCTCACATCATTTCACATCTATCCGGAGCTTGGCGTAGGCACGGTCAGCCTTGGCACGGGCCTCCTCCACAGTGTCGGCAGTGGCAAGGATCACAGCCATGCGACGGTGTCCGCGGACTTCAGGTTTTCCGAAAATACGCATCTGTGTGCCCGGCTCCTCAAGGACTTTTTCAAGATGATCCATAATCACTGTATCAGTGTTTCCTTCCACTACTACGGCTCTGGAGGCCGAAGGACCGAAGAAACGGATCTCAGGCACCGGCAGTCCAAGCAAAGCACGTGCATGGAGAGCAAACTCGCTGAGATCCTGCGATATCATTGTGACCATGCCGGTGTCATGCGGACGGGGTGAAACCTCACTGAATATCACGTCATCACCTTTAACGAACAGCTCAACTCCAAATATACCGTAACCGCCAAGGGCGTCAGTTACTTTCTTGGCCACCTCCTTAGCGCGGTCAAGAGCAACCGGGCTCATAGGCTGAGGCTGCCATGAATAGCGGTAATCGCCGCTTTCCTGAATATGGCCTACCGGTTCACAGTAGGTTGTTCCGGAGCAGCTGCGCACCGTGAGCAGGGTTATTTCATAATCAAAATCCACGAATCCCTCCACAATCACACGTCCGGCACCGGCACGGCCCCCTTCCTGGGCCTCGCGCCATGCGGCCTCAATATCCTCGGGCTTGCGTACAAGGCTCTGGCCATGACCGCTGGAACTCATCACGGGCTTCACCACACAAGGCAAACCTATTTCCTTCACGGCAGCCTCAAACTCCTCGCGTGTCGAGGCGAAAAGATAAGGTGATGTGGGCAGATGCAGTTCCTCGGCAGCGAGACGACGTATGCCCTCGCGGTTCATAGTGAGAAGGGCCGCAGTGGCTGTCGGGGTGACATTGAACCCTTCAGATTCCAGTTCGCGGAGCACAGGGGTGGCTATCGCCTCAACTTCAGGAATGATATGATCCGGACGTTCGAGCTCTATGATACGGCGCAACTCATCACCGTCAAGCATATTGAACACATGGCTGCGGTGGGCCACCTGCATGGCAGGAGCATCCTCATAGCGGTCACACGCCACTACTTCCACGCCGAAACGCTGCAACTCCATAGCCACTTCCTTGCCGAGCTCGCCGCTTCCGAGAAGCAGTGCCTTAGTTCCGGCTGAACTTTTTACTGAACCGATTTTAGTCATAAATAAACTTTATAGATTAACTGATTGATATTATTTATTGGCAATATTTCCCGTAATTGAGTCAAGCATGTTGAAACGTATTACAACATCGGCGGTTTCGCGTGCTCGTTTCAGATGGTCGATTCTTTCCGTAGCGACATTGTCCACATCACCGTACATCTCGCCGAACGAGCCCACGGCCACATGCGGATGGTCAGCCGAAAGAGCCGACACACCCATTCCGGGCCACACATAATTTCCGAGACCGGCCAGATCCAATGCGGTGGTGTACACATCAGCCTGCCCTATCGGAAAACCAACCCGCCCTCCACGGGGACTGTTGATCACTACCATAGGCACATACGGCTCTTTCGCCACAATCGACGCCCACTGCGGCTTCGACCGCATCTCCTTGCGGTAGTTGGCCAACCCCTCATGGTCACCTACTATAATTATCATTGTGCGTGAGGCGTCGGGACGCGAACGCACATATTCCACAAGAGTTCTCAGAGCAGAATCAGTGTACCGGGCCAACGCCATATAACCATCCATTCGCTTGGGAAATTCCTCCTTGAAATGCACAGTGCGAAGCTCGTCGGGGATAACAAACGGGTTATGACCTGAATATGTGACAATCTGCACAAACGCATTCTCACCCACGGGCCATATCTCGCCGCGCCTCATCTTATCCACCGTCTGCCGCATGAACGAACCATCGCTCAACTTGGCCGGCGCACCTATCATCTCGTCGTTCACCCAATTGTCGCGCGACAGCAGAGTGTCAGCCCCGAATGCGCCGGTAACATTACGAAGGTTCCATACAGCAGGCTTATCGGGAGTAAGGACATAATACCTTGCACAAGAAGCTTCTTTCAAGGCTTTTGGCAAAGTAAAATAAGTGTTGGTATAGAAATTGTTGCTATAGACGTCATTAGTCATAGGATACATGCCGGTAAGCAACAGCAACGCTCCGTCGATACTGCGTCCATTGCCTACCTGCGACACCGTCATCGGCGCATAAAGGGTGGTTGAATCCCGGATTACGGAGTTCAGGAAAGGGGTGAGTTCCTGCCCTTCCACCGATTTTTCCAGCACCCAACTTTCAAGCGATTCACATATCACCATGATTATATTGTCGCGGCGCAATGTGTCGGCAGGCATTCCGAAATGCTGATAAGCGCGGCTCTGCGCGAACCAATCGTCCACTCGTTTACGCTGACGGGGGGTTATAACATCTCCCTCGTCGAGAGCCTGCTCCACAAGCGGGCCGGCCAGAGTGTAAAGCACGGGGGGTATCTTGGATTTATAGCATGATTTTTTCAGCGACCGGATATGCTCCACAGGGCCGCCGTAAGGCAATGATACAGCAACCACAGGCACGGCGGCCGCAACAAGGGTAAGCAGATAGGTCAATGCGGCTCCACGCCTGTGGGGATTAGGACGGCGGGTAAGCCACGCAGTCCACACCAGCGGGATAAAAAGCAGCAGATCACGCCAACGCATTGAATCAGTGACACTTTCGGTAAATTCCGTGAGATTCCCGGCCAAAAGATAACTGCCTAAGGGGATCGTGGTGAGATATGTGCGGCAATACATCAGATTCGCCACCATCAGAAGGTCAACAACGGCGAAAAGGAACAATTGGCATTTACGAAAATTGAATGCCATAGGAAACGACAGGAATGTGGCGGCAAACAGCAGCATACACCATGTAGCGCCGTATGACAGGCCTCTGAATGTAGTTTCATAGCTCCACAGAAGGTCAAACAGAAGAACCGTAGCTGCCGCCATGATCCAAGTAACGGTGAAGTCCCAAGTCCACAACGAAGTGGGGAACAACCGTTTTAACAATTCAGCTAATCTGCACTTCATCCTATACTTAAATATTAATCGGGGATTTTGCACGGCAAAGATAGATAAACTCGCTCACATACGGATGGATTTCGGAGGAATAATGCAAAGTGTTTGGAATCGAATGGTATATGTAGCGTTGTACCATATTCTTCCTTTAGCGGTTTTTAGCCGTTTTTGATGGAGTTAGGAGAACAAATCGCTACTTATCCGTTGCCTTTTCGGGATTGAAAATCGGTATGGATTTTACTTCCAAAACTGTTTTATTCTCCTGTTCGCTTCCGCAAGGAACGCTGTTTCTGTCTATCTTTTGCTAATGCAAAGTTAGTCAAAATTTTCCGTATAGGAAAAAATACAGGCTTTGCCTGCTGGAAAAGGCGCGTGCGTTTGACCCCTTCGGGCACGCGGGATTTGACCCCTCGGG
>URII01000009.1 GCA_900547825.1 uncultured Porphyromonadaceae bacterium | reverse complement strand
TGACGATGGAAACACCGCCGGCACGACAACAAACGGCACTGCCCTTACCAGTGGCAATACGGCAACGGCAAACGGCACCACCACCGGTACCAATGCCACCGGTACATCCGGCACCACCACGGGAAACTCTGCGGATGGCATGCCGTGGCCGGATGTCACCCCGCCGGATGCATTCCCCACCGGCACCGCCACCGGAACTACCGGCACCACGCAGACCGCAACGCAGCCGACATCGTATACCATTATGAGGGGCGACACCCTCAATGCCATCTGCCGCAGAAAGTACGGGGATTTGGGCATGGTAAAGCAGGTGTGCGAACTGAACGGCATAAAAAATCCAAATAACATAGAAGTAGGACAAACTATTTTACTTCCCTGATATTTATGTGTTATACTGTGGAGAAGAAAGAGAGTATACCATGGCAGATATCAGGAACTTTAACGGAAACGAATCCAAAACAAAACAGAAGAATCCGCTGCGGAAGCAAAGCAACCTTCGTCTGCTGAAAAATGAAGATACAGCAGATTACAAAGAGAAAATCCGCAAACACCGGCTCAGTAATCTGTACAAGACCACGCTGGTGATTGTGATTTGTGCCGCAGTGGTGCTTCTTTTATTTATTTTATACCGCAATAAAAGATATACGGACTATACGGTAAAAACTACGGTTCCCCAGGTGCTTGTGGGAGGTACGGAAAGCCTGCGTCTGGGAGAAAATATCCTGTCCTACAGTAAGGACGGCGCAAGATGCATGGACTCGGCGGGAAATGTCATCTGGAACCAGACCTATGAAATGCAGAATCCCATCATATCCGTCTGCGAAGATGTGGTTGCCATTGCCGATTACAACGGACGAACCATTTACATACAAAGCTCCGCCAAGCAGCTTGGCACCATTACCACCAATCTTCCCATCCGAAATCTGGAAGTGGCAAGCAACGGTGTCGTATCCGCGGTAGTGGAGGACAGCAAGGTAACCTGGATTTATGTGTTTGACACAGCCGGCAAAGAACTTTTGAAATTCCACATCACCATGGAGCAGACCGGTTATCCCATAGCGGTGAGCCTGTCGCCCAACGCTCTTTTGTGTGCGGTATCTTATTTTTATGTGGATGCAGCGGAAATGAAATCCAGCATTGCTTTTTATAATTTCGATGAATACGGCAAAAACCAGACGGACAATCTGGTAGGCGGCTACGATTATTCCGATACTGTGGTTCCCTGCATCTGCTTTATGAACAACTCAGCAGCGTTCGCCATCGGAGACGACTGCCTGCTTTTCTTTGCGGGTGGACAGAAGCCGGAGCTCAAGACAGTATATTATTTTGATACGGAAATCCGGAGCATTTACCACAACGAAGAATATGTGGGACTGGTGTTTGAAAACCAGACAGGCGACAAAACATACCGTCTCGAAATCTATGATAAAAGCGGCAATCTTGTGAGAAAGCAGGATTTTGACATTGCCTATGATGATATTGTATTTTACCAGGACACTTATACTATCTACAACGAAGAGGCATGCCTTATCGGAACCATGGACGGCAGAATAAAATATAACGGAACTTTTCAGGAAAAGGTAAATCTTCTGATACCCACCGGCAAAGGCTATACCTATACACTGGTGACGGAGGATGCCCTGCAGACAATACAGTTAAAATAGGAAAAATAAAAGAGAGATGGAGATACGCATGACAATTAACTGGCTTATTATTTTATGTATTATTTTATTGATATGGAGAATAGTGGAGGGTTTCAACAGGGGCATGGTAAAAGAAATAATATCCTGCGTGTCCCTCATTGTACTGAGTATCGTGGCAATACTTGCCATGACAGCTTTCACCAGATATATGAAGAAAGACATCTTAAGTATGGCGTCCGCCATTATAATCCTGCTTGTGGTACTGCTGGCGCACCGCATACTGGGCATTGTCTTTTTCTCTGCCAAGCTGGTGTCCAAACTTCCGGTCATTCATTCAGCGGATAAACTGCTCGGCGCCGTAGTGGGCGTAGTGGAAACCGCACTGATTATCTGGCTTGTCTTTGCTATGACGGGAAAAATGGGAATGGTCGGTTCCCTGATTGTGGAAAACATTGCGGATAGCCGCCTCCTGCAGTTCTTATACAGCCACAACTATCTGCAGGTAGTCCTAAACCAGATGCAGAGAATGATATCATAAGAACAAAATAGATAAAAAGAAGAGAAATACGGTTTAAACGATATGGATAAAACACAAGAAGAGACAAGCTTGAAGAAAAATAAAAGGTTTGTAAAACTAAAAATATCAGGAAACATCTTTGTGCTTATGGGGCTGGCTATCATTCTGACTATAGCAACGTACACATTTATTCTGCAAAGTGCTTATACTGAGACAGCATTGGAAACAGAGATTGCCCGTGATGTGATGAGTGCAGATGCAGTCCATAAGCTGGTGGATGAAAAAATTGGCCGGGAGGATTTTTCACATATCAAAGATCGCTCAGATGAAGATACGCAGTTTTATAAGGATATTTCCTCCTACCTCAATGAAATCAGGACATTGAATTCTACAAGATATATTTACACCGCTACGAGAAACGAAGAAGGAAAATTAATCTATGTTGTTGATGGCCTGGATTCAGATGCCGGAGATGTAAGACATCCTGGGGATTATATAGAGGATGAAATGATTCCCTATATTGAAAGGGCTCTCTCCGGAGAAAACGTGTATTCCCAGGATATTGTGGACACAACCTGGGGACCCATTTTCACGGCCTGCTATCCGGTACGTTCAAATCTGGATGGAACGGGAGATATTGTAGGTGCATTCTGTATTGAAATGGATATGCAGTCTGCGTATGGTATGGTAGAGAAAACGAAGAAAATCTCTGTAATCTGTGGCGTGATTGTTGGACTGGTGTTGCTGATGATCTGCCTGTGGACCTATTTTGTTTACCGGAAAAGTAAGGAAGAAGAACAGAAGCAAAAGCAGTTATTATTGGAAGCTGCGGAAAAAGCAGATGCTGCAAACAAGGCAAAATCTACATTTTTATTTAACATGAGCCATGACATCCGAACACCAATGAATGCCATCGTTGGATTTACAGATATTGCATTGCATCAAAATTCTGTCGCAGAAATTCATGACAGTCTGGAAAAGGTACGGGAAAGCTCAAAGCATCTGCTTTCGTTGCTGAATGATGTTCTTGATCTCAGTCGTATTGAAAGCGGAAAAGCAGTGTTTTTTCCTGAACCGGTGGATATTACCAAACTGACAGATAATGTTCTGGCAATCATGAATGGACTCCTTTATAACAGGGATTTGAAGTTTGAAGTATACCGTGAAAGGCCAAAGAATCCCTATGTTCTTGCAGATGCTACACGTATTCGCGAAGTCCTGACGAATTTTCTCAGTAATGCTGTGAAATTCACAAAGGATGGTGGAACGGTCACCCTGGATATCAGCAGTCATCCGGGAGAGGATGACAAGCATATTGTAGCCCGCTATATCGTGAAAGATAACGGCATTGGAATGAGTGAGGAGTTTCAGAAAAAACTATTTAAACCATTTTCACAGGAAGATGACAGAGGCGCCAGAACACAATACAAAGGTACAGGGCTTGGAATGGCCATTGCAAAGGAATATGTTGAAATGATGGGTGGAAGCATTGCCGTTGAGAGCCAAAAGGGCGTTGGAACTACTTTCACAGTGGAGATTCCGTTGGAACTGACAGAGCAAGGCATTCGTCAAAAGCAGGAAGAGCCGGTGCATCATGATTTAACAGGAGTCAATGTTCTTATGGCAGAGGATAATGATCTGAATGCCGAGCTTGCTACGGTGATGCTGGAGGATGCAGGCATGGCAGTGACACGGGCGTTTGATGGAAAGGAAGCGGTCGAATTATTCAAAAATCATCCACAAGGCACTTACGATATTATTTTGATGGATATTATGATGCCGAACATGGATGGACATCAGGCTGCGAAAACGATTCGTGCAATGGGGACAGAACGATCAGATGCAGCTACGATTCCTATTATTGCTTTGTCTGCAAATGCTTTTGCGGAAGATATAAAGGCTTCATTGGATTCCGGTATGAATGGTCATGTTTCAAAACCGCTTAACATGAAAGAAGTAACCGATACAATTGCAAAATACATCAAGTCTTAGCGAAACTCATCGTTGACAGGTGCTGTTGCCGCAGCTTGCAGCGGAAAAATCGCAGCGAAAAAATTGCACCGGAAAAAGTTATTTTTGGTATTGACAAGGGGGACAAGTTGTTTTATTATAAAAGTCCACCGTCTGAGGAACACAAAACGGCCGGCGAAAAAAGTCAAAAAACTTCAAAAAAGTTGTTGACAAACGAAAGAACTCATGGTATTCTAAATGAGTTGCGGCTCGAGAGAGTCGAAAGCACAGAACCTTGACAAATAAACAGCAATGCAACCCTGAAAATTCTTAAAGAGAAAACGCAAATTTATGCTCTACCGTCTCACCCGATTTTTTGGTAACAATCACAGAGTGGGTGTACTGGACGGCTGCTGTGGCCATAAGCGATGCAACAAGGGCTATGGCCGATATTATGGTCTTTTTCATTTGTTCAGTGTCATTGATAAGTTAACGTGCAGCGGGAAAAGTAGTTACAGGCCCACGTTTAAGCGCGGGAGCAGAAGAAGGCTCTTCAAACAAAGGTTGTCCGGACATCTCGCCGGAATATGTTCCGGTAAATGTGCGACCGTCGTCTAAAACGAATTCCATGGCAATGACAGTCTTGACACCGTCGTGCGACACTGTAGCCTTTGAACCGGGCATAAGGCGGCAGCTCGTGTTGGGGCTATAGGTGTCGATATAGCTGCTGGGGGATATGGTGAACGGGGCGGCTGTGTCAGCATAGGTGTATTCGCCGTCAGGAAGCTCGGTGGCTTCGGGAGCGGCACACAGCACGAGAGCCATGTCGACCTTCCAGCCGGCATCCTGGAATTTCATGTAGAACTGTCCGGCAGGCTGGGGATTGCCATTGTAGGATCCGTGTTCGAGGGCATACTCGAGATATGGAGCATAAGAGGGAAGCTCGCCGATATATTTGCCGCGGGTCTTCGAATCATCGTCAAGCACAAGATCGGCTATTATGGTATAGACCTTGCCTTCGGCTGATATTTCAAGGGTGCCGGATTTCAGAGCTTTTTTGGTCTCGCCAGCTTTCACCCACGAATAGCTGCCGGTGTCAACCCTGAATCCCTCGGATGCGCCCACAGCGTAAGTGCCTGTCTGGAGGTAATTGGCGGCTGTAGGGAGATAGGTGTCAAGTACAAACTCATTGTCGCCATAGGCATCGCGCATGGTGACAGTGACATTTGTACCGCCGCTATATACGTCAAGCACAAGCTGTGTCATGGCTATAGCCGGAACCTGAGGTTGCACTTCCTCAAAGGTTATCTGCTTCACATAATCGGTTCCGAAGCGATGCTGCGTGCCGTCCTTAAGTGTGACAGTGACACTCTGGGCGGAGGCACCGACGGACCCTATACCCAATACCAATACGGCCAGAAGGGTCTTGTAGTTTTTTGTCATAATAAAAATAATGAAGGGTTAATATTGGTTTTATTATTAAGTTTTCAGTTAGGTTTTCCTGTTTTCCATGAACGAAATGTGGCTAAAGATAATTATATTCTCTGATTAATCCATACAATCCGACCATACATTTAAACATTGTTAACAAAACCACATTTAAAACAATGGGGATACGCCTGCTGACGTATCCCCATTAATATATTACTTAAATCCGATTTTAAGGCACCAGCACTTTAAATGACCGGGAATTGACTTTCACAATATAAACTCCAGAGCCTATTGGAAGAGTCAATGTGCCGCATCCGTCCATGCCACATATTTTCCGACCGGTGATGTTGAACACCTCTGCGTCCAAGGCACCCTGATCTGTCACGACTATACAACCGGGCTTTGCAATGACAACCACTTTGTCAGAATCAGTCATATCCAGTCCGCTGCCATGAATATCAGCCACAGCAACATAATTGGATGGAGAGGAAACACCGTCGGCATAAACGGCTTTGACATGATAAACGGCCTCTTCGTCAACGACAGGATCAGTAAAGCTTGTGGTTTCTATCGGCCGGCTGTTTAGCAACACGCCGTTGCGGTACACGTTATAGCCCGTAAGCACGGCCTCTGCTGCCTTAGGAATATAGGTAACATCGTCGATGAGAAGCATCATTACAATTTCGGATGTGCAATGCACGGCAAAATGCCTGGCACCTTCGGGCAACGCGGCGCGGATCTCCATCCACTCTCCGTTGGGTATCTCTGTTTCAGGAACGGCAAGGGTGAATTTCTCCGGCTCCTGAAGCTCGGCCGACCACCACACTTCAAGTGTCTCGCAGCCCCATTGGGAGGCACCGCCCGAGCGGGCATAGAAGCTGACTGTCTGTGCCTGACCTGAAAGTTCGGGCGATATGAGCCAATCGTCGTTATGTTCCTTTACGGCGGCAAATGACGCGAGGGCCTGACGTCCGCTGCGGCACATGCCTTCGGCCACCGACGAACCGGCCTCAAAGGGATTGAACACCTGAAATGCCATAGGCTCGCCGGCATTGGGATAATCAAGTGTGATGTAGCTTATCTGTTCGTTCTCATCATCAAGCTGCGGCTCCACAATGCGATAGGTGAGCTGACGGTCGCGGTCAATGGTGATCCAGTCGCCGAACTCCGCTATAAGGAAGGGCTCATAGCTCTCCATATCGTCAGTGACGGGGCCGGTCATGTCGGGAGCTTCCCATTCAAGGCGTATGGCACCATCCTCGCGGTAGCCGGTGAGTGCCGACGGAGCGGGCATGCGACCGGGACGAAGGCTGATCACGGCCCTGTCGGTGTCGTTGGAGTAATCCACATCGCCGTTCCACTCAACTTTTACTATATAGGATCCGTTTTTCAGGCCCGGAGCACAACGGAACGGCAGGCTGAATTCAAATTCAGCCGTGGCGCCTACCGGCAACAGATCGCAGGTGCGACGTTCAACCTCGCCGAACGATTCATGGGAAAGTACAACATTGAAAGCGGAAGCATCCGTCGCACCGAAGTTGGACACAGTGGCGGTAAGCATTACGGGTTGCCCTTCAGAGGCCACTGCCGGCGCGGAAAGTGTCACACCGAGATCGGAGGCTGGCACATCGCATATCTCAACGGCATCAAGGGCTGTGACAGTCTGTATGCCTCCAGCTGTTGCTTTCCATCCCACCAGTACATATCCGGCGTCAGTATAGGCGTCGAGAAGCACGGAGCCTTTCTGCCATCCCGTCACATCGTGGTTGTCGGAGAAATCGAATGTGCGCAGGGTCTCAAACTCGCCGTTTTCTCTCGACACCATCACTTCAAGTATCATATCGGAGTTTTTCACATTCCAGTAATAAAATGTGAGCAACGGATGGGAAGACCCGTTCAGCGACAGGCGCGAGGTATAGAACAGGGAGTTTTCGCCCATGTTGGCCGGAGCGAATTTGGCGGCGCCCCCGTCGTTGTCGAACACAAGGGTATTGTCGAGGTTCCACCGCTCGCCCTCGTTGATGGAGTGCCAGTAATGTCCGTTGTCATAATTCATTCCGGCAAAAGATTCACTGAAAGGCAATTCCATGCTGTCGCCGGTGATGAAGCGATTGGAGTCGCCTGAGTCCAACGACTTGCCGCCGTGACTTATGGCACGTATGCAGTAGAAAAGCTGACGCGGACGGGAATTGATGTTGGACGGGAGTTCGTCGACATAGGAGGTGCCTGCATAAGAACGCTCGACATACTCGAAATCGCTGCGACGCTGGATTTCGTAAGTAAGCGTAGATGGATCTATGAAACCTCCGTTCTCCCCTATCGTGGGAGCATCCCATGTGAGATAGGCTTTTCCGTCGCGCACCTCCATCCGTACATTGTCAGGGGGCAGAGGCACGTCGTCGCCGGTAAACACTTTGAGCACCAGCGGCTCACCTTCGCCGTGTGAGTTGGCGCCCACAATGGTAAATGTGTTGACTCCCTGCACTGTCGGCGCCTCAAGTTCTATGGCAGTACCGGGAACGGGCGTAGGGTATTCCTTGACGGAAACTCCGTCGCGTGTCACGGTGAGCCGGTCTATTTCGGTCAGAGGCTTGCCGTTGACTGTAAGCGAGGGAACTTTGAACGACAACGTGGCTTTGAGCTCGCCGGGAGCTCCGGGTGTAACCGAACCATCGGCAGGAACCCCGGGACGCAGAGCCGACAGCGGCGAGGCCACGCGGATGTCGTCGAGGGCCAGACGGAATGCTCCGGCGCGGGATATGGCATGGAAACCTATGCGGTAAACTCCGTCATGCTCCACAGTGATCACTGCACGCATGTCGGTGCGCGGCACCACATCTACCGCCGGAATAAGGGTCACCGTCATATCCTCGGGCGCAGGCTGCATCCCTTCGCCGAGCTTCACTTCAAGCCGCTCGGTGTACATGGAATACACTGCCCTCGCCGAAAAGGTCAGCTCATAGGATTTGCCGGCCTCCATGCGCATTGGCGGCAGCATGAGCCAGTCGTCAGCGTCATTGTCCTCGCTGGCACGGTTGCGCATGTCATATACTATGTCGGACCACATCCATGTGCGCCCATCGTTGTTCACATCCACTATTTCAAGCAGGTCAAGATATTCGTCGGTGGCGAAATCCTCAAAATAAGGGAGCGACACCGTGCCGTCGGGCTGTGGAGTCACGTCGGCCGCAGCGGCGTACAGCCCGGCAAGCGGGAGTGTACAGGCGAGGAAAAATTGTCGGTAGTTCATATTTGACTGTGTTATATGTTTGTTGATTGTTTCAGGGCGTCAGTGGATCTATATGATCCTCTTGCCGAATTTATATCATCCTGGCCAGCAGGACAAATATATGGCCGTCTAAATCGTAAATTTATGAAATAAACTGTCAATTTGTGGATTTTACTCCATCTCTGCGGCACTGACGTCAGATACCGTCGGAAGCTTCGGACGATATGTCGCGTACATTCTGACGGAACACTGACGGGGCCATACCCACCTTCTGACGGAACAGGGAATAGAAATTGGAGGGTGACGTGAATCCCACGGAGAGCCCTATGTTTTTAAGCGAATCGTCGTTGGCCGGATCGGACAACAGGGCTATCGCTTCGGAAAGACGGTAGCGGTTTACGTAAGTGGAAAAGGATCCGGCATGACTGTTGACCACCTGTGAGAGATATGTGCGGTTGGTGCCGAGCATGGCGGCGGCTTTTTCAAGCGACATATCGCACTGACGGTAGGCCTTGTCATCGTTCATCAGGGATTCAAGCCGGTGGAAAAGCTCATCGCCGCGGTCCGAATCCAGCCCGGAAGGCTTCAGCTGACTGCCGTTGATCTCATCAAGCATACGTTGATAACGCTCCTTGAGCTGGCGCTCGGCCTCGGCCTTGTCAAGATGGCTGCGCACTATGGCCTTGAGAGAGGCTACGTGCTTGCGGTGATAGAAGACCATAAGCACTCCGGCAAGCAGAAGCAGCACAGCCACACCCACGGCAAGCTCAACCTGACGCTTCCGCCTCATCAGATCAAGGCTCTGGGCGGCGTTGATGCGCTTTTCTTCCGACACCTTATAACGCAGGTCGAGTATGGCCAGCTCGCGTTCGCGTTCCTCGGAAAATATACGCCTGCTCACATCTATATATTTACGCTGGTAATCAAGCGCTCCCTTGTAATCACCCACACCCTCCCGGCATTCGGCCGTAAGCGGATAAACCTGAACCGCAAAGGTGCGCATTCCAAAGCGCTCAGTCATATCCTCAATCGAGTCGGTGAACTGCATGGCCTCGGCATAGCGACCCTCGCTACTGAGAAATGAGGCATACTTGATGCGGGCATATATCATGTCATAGCGGGTAGTGCCCGAAGGGCCGGCGAGCGAATGGCGGTAATGGCGTTCAGCCTGCTTCTTATTGCCGAGCGACTCGTATATCGAAGCCATGAATGTGTCGATATAGACACGTTCCATATCGTAATGCAGCCCGGAAGCAATAGCTCTGGCTTCCTCCACATAGGCGAGGGCCTCGGTGTATTTGCCTTCGTTGTAGAGATAGTTGCCGAGATTGGCCGCCGTTACGTAAAGCGACGGCTGGTGACCGAGATGCTTTGCCTCGTTGTAGGCCTTTACGGCATAATCCATTCCGGCAAGATCATCACCTTTATGGAGATACATCACAGCAATGGCCGATAAGTCGGCTATCATATCCGAATGATTGCCCGCGGCGCGGTCCATTTCAAGGGCTTCAAGATAATATTGCAACGATGAGGAATAAGCGTTGTAGATGAAATGGTAATACTTGCCGAGTGTGCGGGCCATGAGAGGGGCGATTTCGTAATCACGCGCCTCGCGGAATTTGTCGTAATGCGATTTCAGGAACTCTATCTCGCTGTCAAATGCTATGGTGTCGTGGGTGGCTATGGCTGCTCCGAGAATATGACATATCCCGGCAACCTCCTCAGCCTCATTGCCATCGGCAGCGCCGAGCCGACGCAATTCATCGCCTTTGGCCCTGAGAACCGCATAATTGCGCCCGTCAACAGCCACCCGGCACTGCTCCACCAGGCGGCGCCCTCTATCGGAATAGCCGGTTGCCGTTGCGGAAAGCACGGCAAGCAACACGGCAAAAGCCACAAACAGATTGCGCAGAATATAATTCACACACAAATTTAATATTTTTCCCGAAATCCACCGCATCACCCGTATCTCTGCATCCAAAATGAGAGTAACCACAACTGTTTTTACCATTTCATACCACAAACAAACCAAAAAGTTGTTTAATTGAATAAATTTAGCTACATTTGCCGCCAATTAACACCAATCACTATTTCTTTAGGTAATTTCAAGGTAAAAAAAGAGATGAAAACCAATGAGTTTATAGAGGACCTGCGCAGCCGTTTTCCAAACGAGCCGGAATATATGCAGGCAGTGGAGGAGGTCGTGAGCACGATCGAGGACGTATACAACGAATACCCCGAAATGGAGCGCTATAATCTGCTTGAGCGCCTGTGCATACCCGACAGGATACTGACATTCCGTGTGTCATGGGTCGACGACAAAGGACGTGTGCGCAACAACACGGGCTACCGGGTGCAGCACTGCAACGCAATCGGCCCGTATAAAGGGGGCATACGTTTCCATGCGTCGGTCAACCTGTCCATCCTCAAATTCCTCGCATTCGAACAGACATTCAAAAATTCGCTGACCACCCTTGCGATGGGGGGCGCCAAAGGCGGATCGGATTTCTCGCCACGGGGCAAAAGCGACATGGAGGTGATGCGCTTCTGTCAGGCATTCGTGACCGAGCTGTGGCGCCAGATAGGGCCAGATACCGATGTTCCGGCCGGCGACATAGGCGTGGGCGCACGCGAAGTGGGATATATGTTCGGCTATTACAAGAAGATGGCACGCGAATTCACCGGCACTTTCACCGGCAAGGGCATAGAGTTCGGAGGATCGCTCATACGGCCCGAAGCCACAGGTTACGGCAACTGCTATTTCCTGCTCAACATGCTGGCTACCCGCGGCATAGGCATTAAGGGAAAGCGTGTTGCGATATCGGGATCGGGCAATGTGGCCATATACACGGCCCAGAAGCTGATGGAGCTCGGCGCCAAGGTGGTGTCGATGAGCGACAGCTCGGGTTCCATATATGTTCCCCACGGTCTGACTCCCGAGCAGTTCCAGTTTATTTTCGACCTGAAGAACCTGTACAGGGGACGCATATCGGAGGCTGCCGACGAATTTCCGGAAGCCATGGAGTATTTCCCCGGCGAAAGGCCGTGGAAACACGTGAAGTGCGACATAGCCATGCCGTCGGCCACACAGAACGAGCTTGACGGCGACGACGCACGCGCGCTGCTGGCCCAAGGCTGCATAGCCGTAAGCGAAGGGGCCAACATGCCTTCCACACCCGAGGCCATAAAGGAGTTCATCGCAGCCCGCATACTTTACGCACCCGGAAAGGCCGCCAATGCCGGAGGTGTGGCCGTATCGGGGCTTGAAATGGCCCAGAACTCTCAGAAGCTGTCATGGAGTGCCGCCGAGGTGGACACCAAACTGCGCGACATTATGGCCGACATACACTCGCAATGCGTGAAATTCGGAGCAGAAAAGGGATCCGACTACATAAATTACGTAAAAGGCGCCAACGTGGCCGGCTTCATGAAAGTGGCCCGCGCCATGATGGCCCAAGGCATCCTGTAATCCAACCACACCCGCGATACTGCTCAGCATGACCGCGTCCTAAAATTTGGGACAAATTTTGTATTTTTGTCCCAAATTTTAGGACACCATATAGGATATTTTTATATTGTCTGGCTATTGACTATGGTTCAATGAATTCGGCGGGATGGTTTTTCGGTTGGGGAAAAAGAGCTAAATTTGCGGGCGAATTATGGGAAACAATTCGGCCGACAACAAACGGATAGCCCGCAACACAGCCATGCTCTATGTGAGGATGCTGCTGCTCACGCTTGTAAACCTCTACACGGTGAGGGTCACGTTGGACCTCCTCGGTGTAGTGGATTATGGTATCTACAATGTTGTGGCAAGTGTGGTGGCTTCGCTCGGTTTCCTCACGGGCACTCTCACGTCGGCCACCCAGCGTTATCTTTCATTCCATCTCGGTCAGGGCGACTATAAGGCTTACAGCCGCACTTTCAGCCTGCTGCTGATGGGATTTATCGTTATCTCCGCTGCCATAATAGCAATAGGCGAAGCAGTGGGGATATTTTTTGTGGATGACTGGCTCACTATTCCGCCCGACCGGCTGAGAGCCGCCCAATGGGTGTTCCAAACGGCTGTGTTCACGTTCGTGTTCAACCTAATGGCGGTGCCATACACCTCATCGCTCGTGGCCAATGAGCGCATGGATGCATTCGCCTATATCAGCATAGCCGACGGAGCCATGAAACTACTGCTGGTGTTCATGCTGATGCGCTCGCCGATGGACCGGCTGGTATATTACGGCGTGCTGACCATGGTTGAGGCAGCCATTGTGTTTCTTCTGTATTTCATTTACTGCCGCCGGGCGTTCCGCTTCTGCCGGTTCAAGGCGGTATGGGACAAGGCTCTTTTCCGCGAACTTACGGCCTACACAGGATGGTCGTTGTTCGGAAGCGTTTCGGGAATACTTGTCAATCAGGGCCAGAGCATCCTGCTCAACATATTTTTCGGGCCGATAGTCAACACGGTCAAGGCCATAGCCGACAAGATCTACAATGTGATCATATCCTTCTCCACAAATTTTTTTATGGCCGTGGCTCCGCAGATAGTCAAGGCATACGCGGCTGACGAGAAGGCCCGGATGCTCAGGCTCGTGACCACAAGCTCAAAACTGTCGTTCATGCTTCTGCTGGTGCTGTCGTTTCCCATAATAACAGGCATGAGGCCCGTGCTTGTGATATGGCTCGGGGCTGAGAATGTCGATCCGCTGATGGTAAGCTTCTCGCAACTGTCGCTGATCTATTGCCTTGTGGTGTCGCTCGAGCAGCCTATCACCCAGGCCATACGCGCCACCGGCGATGTAAAGCCCTATCAGCTGCGCACGGGTATATTCACTCTGATGTACATACCTATGGCATGGATTGTGCTCAAGCTCGGAGGCAGCGCCCTTACCACAATGGTGGTGCTGATAGGGCTATATGTCTTCGTGCAGTGGATCCGGGTGGTGATAGCCCACGGACAAGTGGGACTGCAATACGGCACTTATATGCGTGAGGTTGTTGTGCCCGTGGCAAGCGTATCGGCCATAAGCGTCGGCCTCTACTTCATGTTCACCATGATTCCTGCCGACGGATCGATATGGAAGGCCATTCTTACCATGGCAGCTGCGGCAGTAGCGGAAACGGCTGTGATATGGACCGCAGGGCTTGCCGTTCAGGACCGCGCAATGGTAAAGGCTTTCATAGCCCGCAAGCGCGGCAAATAGGCACAGTAAAGCTCCTTCAGTCGGGATAGAGACGGTAAGGCTGCGAACGGCGCCGGAACTCTTCGGCCTCGGGGATCCATGTGGCGCGGATATCGTCGGCTGAGCATCCTTCAAGAATCATACGGCGCACAGTGCGGTTGCCTATCAACTTGTCGAAGAACGCAGTGAAAAATTTCGGATCACGCCCCATGAGGTTCCATGCGTCTATTACATATTCAAGGTTGACACCTCCGGCTATGGCGGCGCTGTCGGTCACGGCCATAAGCGACCGTCCCCGGCACCGGCGTCCGGCGAAAGGCGGCTTCCGCGCACCGGGCATGGAACGCGGGGTAAAAGTATAGTCGCCTTTACGGACCGAAGGGTGGCCGTAGATTTCAAAAGGATGCTCCGTACCCCGCCCGAGGCTCATCACCGTGCCCTCGAAAAGGCAGGTGGAGGGATAAAGATACACAGCATGCATAGTCTTCAGATTCGGCGAGGGGGGCACCGGAAGCCGGTAGCGGACGGAATGGGTGTAACTGTCGCACGGCACAACGGTCAGCGCCAACGCAGCACCACCTTCAAGCCACTTCTCCCCTACTGCCATACGGGCCAGTTCCCCAAGCGTGAGCCCGTGGACCACCGGAATGGGAAGCCGCCCTACCCCCGAGGCAAGCGACATGTCAAGCACAGGGCCGTCAACAGTCATGCCGTTGGGATTGGGCCTGTCAAGAATCACAAATTCCTTACCGGTGCGTGCCGCCTCGTTCATGAGCCGCAGCATAGTAATATAATATGTGTAGAAACGCAAACCCACGTCCTGAATATCGGTCACTACCACATCGAAGCGGTCGGTTACATCGCTTGAAAGCGGTCCTTTGGCGGAACCGTAAAGGGATATTATCGGCAAGCCTGTTGCGGTATCCTTCGAATCGGAGATATGTGCACCTGCATCAGCCGAGCCGCGGAAACCATGCTCGGGCGAAAAAAGCACAGTCACATCGATCCCATGGCCCAACAGGCGGTCGAGCGTGTGCACGGAGTCGGCCACGCCTGTATGATTGCTCAGCAACGCCACACGTTTGCCTTTAAGCAGAGGCAGATAAATGTCGGGGCGCTGCACTCCGAGCGTGACCGCACGGGAGGGAAGCGACAGCATAATAACAAGGAGAAGAGCAAGGTAACGTAACATTATATCTATATATATTTAAGCAGCCCGGGTGGTGCGTAAAAAGTAGTATGTAAACAATCCTCCGGCAAGAAACAGGCTCACAGAGAAACTCAGCACAATGCCTACAAGCCCCATTCCGGCGGTGAATCCGAGAAGATAAGTGCTCGGAAGCCCCACAACCACATAGCTCACGAATGCTATCCAGAGCATGGGCATGACATTGGAGGTGCCGCGCAGGGCATTAGCAAAGCATATCTGTGTGGCGTCGCCGAGCTGATAGAGCACCATCGGGAATATGAGGGTCATCGCACAGGCTATAACAAGTGGATCGCGGGTAAAAATTCCGATCAGGCCATGACCGGCGAATACAAACAGCATACACGCCACTGCAGCGAGCACAAGCAGGATATGATAGCCCGAGAATGCTATCTGACGCATGCCAGCTCTGTCGGAACATCCGGCGGCATTGCTCACAAGCACAGAGATGGCCGACGCCATGCTGTAATATACGCAGAAACCGAGACTGCCGAGAATCATAAGCACCTGAAAGGATGCAAGCTCAACGGCTCCGAGCCATCCGGCCATAACGGCGGCCACGGAGAACGATCCGCTTTCGAACGTCATCTGAAGGCACACGGGCCATGATGTGACGGCAATGCGTCCAAGCTCACGGCGATTGACACGGGCCCCCCGGAAACCGGAAGAATAATCAGAATAACGGCGTGATCCGAAGAATATCGCCATAATTACAACCGGAGCCACAACACGTGCCGTAAGAGTGGCTATGCCGGCGCCGGTAAGCCCCAGCTCCGGACAACCCAGATTGCCATAAATCAAAAGCCAGTTGCCGAAAACATTAAGAAGGTTGGCCCCGAGAATAATCCACATGGGCATAAGGGTGCGGTTTATGGCATAGGCCCACTGCGCGAACACATTGAACAGCGCCACCGGGATCACTCCTGCAAGATAGAGAAGAAAATACGGCCGGATGACCGGAAGCAGATACTCCGGCTGGCCGAGACGGTGGAGATTGAGATAAATCGCGCCCATTATGCACATTATAGCCGCTGCCACAACGATATTGAACGGGAGCGCCGAACGCATCAGCGCCCCGATGTCGGCCAGCCGCTTACGGCCGAACAATGTCCCGGCAAGGGGAGTAATGCCGTAGGTGAGACCTATGCAGGCAAAAATGGCTACGTTGAACAGGTTGTTGACGAACGACGCCGAAGCCAGCGCATCGGTGGAATACCGGCCCACCATAGTGGTATCGGCAAACCCCACCACAATCATGCCCAGCTGCCCTACAAGGATAGGGGCACCGAGGCGCAATATACTTACATATCGGCGCAGGTTCATCACATCGGACAACTTTATGAATCAGTATTGCTCCTTTTCTGACGGAAAATCACCGCTCTTCACATCATCCACATAGTGGCCGACAGCCTGATTGATCACCGACGACAGATCGGCATAACGGCGCAGGAAACGCGGCGAAAAACCCTTGTTTATACCCAGCATGTCGTGCATCACAAGCACCTGTCCGTCAGTGCCGCCACCGGCACCTATGCCTATGGTAGGGATGGTGAGCTGTTCGGAAACCTCCCGGGCCAATACGGCGGGGATTTTCTCAAGAACTATGGCAAAACATCCTATCTCCTCAAGCATACGTGCGTCCTCGATAAGTTTGGCTGCCTCAGCCTCGCTTTTGGCGCGCACATTGTAAGTGCCGAACTTGTTGATCGACTGCGGAGTCAGGCCGAGGTGCCCCATCACAGGAATACCGGCACACAGAATGCGTTCAATCGATTCGCGTATCTCGGCTCCTCCCTCCATTTTCACTGCCTCGGCCCCACTTTCTTTCATTATGCGTATGGCCGACGCGAGCGCCTGCTTGGAATTGCCCTGATATGACCCGAACGGAAGATCCACAACCACGAGGGCCCGGCCCACACCTTTGGTGACACTCTGGGCATGATATATCATCTGGTCAAGAGTGATGGGAAGAGTGGTGACATTACCCGCCATGACGTTGGATGCACTGTCGCCCACAAGTATAGCGTCCACGCCGGCTTCATCGATAAGCTTGGCCATGGAATAATCGTAGGCTGTGAGCATTGCTATTTTCTCGCCGCGGGCTTTCATCTCCGAAAAGCGTGCGGTTGTGACTTTGCGTTTGTTGTCGGTAGTGTTGGTTGACATAGGATATATGGATTTAGAAACTGTTGATTGAAAACCGCAGCAAAGGTAACTCTTTTTTATATATCCCTGTTAACTTTGATTTTTAACAGCTTATAAAAAATGCGAAGAATGGAACTTTCGACCCTCCGCCAAAGTTATATCCATGCACGCACGGGGCTGCTTCGACAACGGTTTAATATTTTTTATTAAAAATATCGTGAGGGTTAAACAAATAACCTCTAACTTTGTCAATTGCAGCGTTTCGCCACGCTGTTATCAATTAAAATGATCATTAAAACCGTTTAAATATGGAAACCAACGAATTAGACCGCCTCAGCTATGCCCTCGGCCTCAGCATGGGCAACAATTTCCGCAGTTCGGGAATAGAGAAAATCAACTATAAGGAATTTGCCGACGGTGTGGCTGCCGTGTATGAGGGAGCAGCTCCGAAAATGACCTACGACGAAGCCAAGGAAGAGATACGCAAATTCTTCTCTGCTTTAGAGGAGACCCAGCGTGCCAAGGCTGCCGAAATGGCCGAGATCAATGAGAAAGCCGGCAAGGCGTTCCTCGATGAGAACGGAAAGCGCACCGAGGTGAAGACCACCCCCTCGGGACTCCAGTATGAAATACTCGAAGAGGGTACCGGACTTCAGCCTAAATCCACTGACCGCGTTATGGTGCACTACACCGGCAAGCTTATCGACGGCACTGTATTCGACAGCTCGGTGGAGCGTGGCGCTCCGGCCACATTCGGTGTGACACAGGTAATCCCCGGCTGGGTAGAGGCTCTTCAGATGATGAAGACCGGAGCCAAATGGCGTCTTTTCATCCCTTCGCAGCTTGCCTATGGCCCGCAGGGCGCCGGCAATGTTATCGGCCCGAACTCCACCTTGATATTCGACGTGGAACTCATCAATATTCTCGGCTCAGAGGACAAATAAACCTCAAGACCATTCAACTATCACTCAATCATAACAAAACAAACACTGATTATGAAAAAAATCATTATGGCGTGTGGCATTGCCGCCCTTATGGCTTCCATGACGGGCTGCGGCAAGAGCTCGGAAGGCTCCAACTCCACCGACGATTCTATTGTGAACCTTTTCGGCACAATCAACGGCGCTGATCTGGCCCAGGCCTACGCAGGTCTCGACTCCACCCAGAAAGCCCAGATGACAAAGGAGGATGTGCTCGCCGGTATCAAGGCAGTGCTCATGACCGACACCGCCGAAAACCGCCGCGGCTACATATCCGGAATGCAGATAGGCATGGGGATTCTCCAGAACCTCCAGATGATGCAGCAGGCCGATGTCAAGATTGACCGCGAACTTCTCTATAAATCAATTGCTGAAGCCTTTACAGCCGATTCCGTAAAGGATCTCGCCATCAAACAGAATCAGCTTCAAGGCATGATGATGAACGTACAGGCCAAGGCCATGGAGAAGCAGGAAGCCGAACAGCGCAAAAAGGACGAGGCCAAAGCCGAAGCTCCCGAAGCCAAAGCCAACATGAAGGCCGGTGAGGAATATGTGGCCAAGCAGATGGCTGCTGACCCCGAAATCAAAAAAACCGCATCGGGTATCGCCTACAAAGTGCAGAAAGAGGGTAAAGGCGCCAATCCTACCGATGGCGACATAGTATCGGTAGTGTACGAAGGCAAGCTCATCGACGGCACTGTATTCGACAGCTCAGCCGGCAAGGCCGTGCAGTTCCCCGTGTCAGGCGTGATCCCCGGATTTTCCGAAATGCTCAAGCTCATGAAGCCGGGTGAGAAAGTGACTGTCTATATTCCCGGTCCGTTGGCCTACGGCGTTAACGGAACCCCCGACGGTAAGATTGGCCCCAACGCCACTCTGGTGTTCGATCTCACTCTTGAGGCCATTCAGCCGCAAGCCAAATAACAAATACCATATCCTAAAAAATGGGCTGCGCTAATTTGAAGCGTGGCCCATTTTTTTGTTCCCGACTGATCCATCCTGGCGGCTCACAGCAAAAACGCCATATAAACCGGCAGGCAAACCGTTCCGGAGGATTCGGTTTTCCAACGGAGCATTTTATCGTAGATTTTGCGTTTGAATGTACGCCACAGGGAAATGTTTTGGGCCATTTTTGCACGCTACAGGAAAATGTTGGGGGGTGCAGCCGGAGTGATAGAATACGACAAGAGGCGCCCCAATTTGGAGCGCCTCTTGTTATATGAGATAAGTCAGATCAGGATCAGTTGGGATAGAATTTTATGAGATTGTTCTCCACTTTTTCCTTACCCTGAAGGATGCTGTTGAGCTGATTGCCGAGGGCCTGCGCTCCGCGTGCACGCTGATACATCATGGCGCTCTCGTCGAAGTTATAGGGACGTCCCTCGCTGTCGTTCTTCACTACATAGAACACAACCACTCCGGAATTGCCCTGCATGGGCCCTACAAGCTGACCGGGCTTAGCTACCGAAGCACGACCGGCAATAGCTGATTCACCGATTCCGAGCTTAGGAATCATGTACTGACCGAAAGCCACATTAGTAGTATCGGCCTGGGTTCCCATAAGCTGTGCATAGCCGTTTACATCCTTGGCTTTGCCTTTATAACGCTCTATGAGCGCCTTGGCTTTCTTATCGTTGCGAACCTGTGTGGTAAGCATCTCACGGATGGAGGGATCGGTGGCGGGAGCATACTCGCCATCATATATGTCGTTTACAGCCACGGCCATGAATGAGCCGGTGGATTCATCGCCGAACACGGGGCTTACGCTGCCTTTCTTGGCGTCAAGAGCCCAGCTGAGAGCCGCACGGCTACCCTCCACATTGCCGATAAGGGGAGTGGAAGGAGTGATATTGGCTGTAGAGGCCATATATCCGGCTTTCTCCGCATTGGCGGCAAAATCGGCGGCCTTGGTGTTCTCGTTAAGGAATTTCTGGAGGTTGGTGAGCAGATTGTTCACTGTGGCGGCACCGGGTTCAACTGTGTAGTTGACAAGAGCCACGTCATAGACAGTTACAGGCGCTTTGCGTGAATTAACGCGGAATATGCGGGCACCCTGAAGATTGGCGGCGGTGTCGGGGGTAAAGTAAACACCTGCTGTGGCGTCAAGCAAGGTTGACTTCATCTGTGCCACCTGCGGATCAATAAGCGACACCCAAAGGCTGTCCTGCGAACCCTGCACATTCTCAGCCTTGGCGAGGTCGTCGAATTTAAGCGTTCCGGCATTGAGACCACGGATCAGCGAGTCCACTTCGGCGCGTGTTCCCTGCACAGCAAGCATATCGAGGTTAAGCGAATCCACCTCGACATCGCGGCCGAGCACCTTACCTATGGTATAGATATCGTTCGTGAAGCTGATTACAGCAGCACGGCCGGCGCTGTCGGAGCTGAGGAAATTCTTCACAGCCTTATCCGACACTTTGCCGAGGGTGGTCTTGGTGCGGTTGGCTATAAATTCGGTCATGCCGTCGATACCCTCTGTGCCGGGTTTCTCGTTAAGAGCGGCAACAGCTTTTTCCACGCGGGCCTGAGCAGCCTGACGGTCGGCCTGTGAAGGCTCAATGGGCACATTGATGTAACCTACGTGACGCATGGGCTCGTTAAGCGCGAAGCGGTTGCGCTCTTGTTTCCACCGGGCTTCAATCTCCTCGTCGGAAACGGGATATTTGTCATCTGCCTCAGCGGAGAAATCGCTCTTGGCAAACACTATCTGCGATGTGGTGGCATTTTCATCGTAGAGAGCGCGGGCATCAAGCTCGTTGGCCACGAGGGTTCCCATGAAAAGGTTCTGGAACTTCTGCTGGAGAAGGCTCTCCTCCATCTGCTTTTCAAGACCGATCCAATAGTTCTGGAGCTGAGCGGCCTGATTCTCGTCAATGCCGTATTTGGCGGGATTGAACGCCATGTCGTGAAGTGCGGTTGCACTTTCGATTCCGGTCTGCTGCTGCACCATGCGGTCAAGATAGGGAGCGCCGGCACCAAGCATAGCCTGCGAAAGCTCGTCGTCAGTGACCTTGAGACCGAGTTTCTCAACCTCCTGCTTGAAAAGGGCCTCGGCTATCATGCCGTTAAGCACCTGCTGCTGGAGCACTGCGGGATCCATCTTGCGGCCGCTCTGCTGAGCCTGCTGGGAGGCTTCGCTCACACGACGCTGAAATTCCTGAATATCAATTTTCTGTCCGTCCACTTCGGCCACGGTGGAACCTGTTCCGAAAAGTGTGCGGCCTGATGTAAAGAAGTCACCGACGATGAATGCCAGCAAGGCGAGGCCGATGATAACGAGCAGCAGCACCGAGCGGCTGCGGATTTTCTCTAACGTTGCCATTTAATGAGTTGAAATCTATTTTGATTGTTTATTATTTCGATGTTTTTCAGGGTGGCGATCCGTGCCACCGGGCAATAAATCGCACAAAGATAGGTTTTTTTCCTTTTACCTCAAAGCAGATTAAAGGATTTTCGGATTTTTTCAACCATATCGGTCTTTTCCCAGGTGAATAGCTCCACCTCAATGGCTTTGTCGCCTTCGTAGCGCGAGAAGAAATGTTTCACGACTGTGCGCGGCTCGCGGCCCATATGTCCGTACGATGCAGTCTCCTCATAAATGGGCCGGCGGAGTTTAAGACGCTCCTCTATGGCAAAGGGGCGCATATCGAAAAGACGGCTGACACAAGCTGAGATCTCCGCATCCGACAGGCCCGGGAGTGCGGTGCCGAATGTGTCGACACACAGGCTCACGGGCGCAGCCACACCTATGGCATAGGCCACCTGCACAAGCGCCTCGCGCGCAACTCCGGCGGCCACAAGGTTCTTGGCTATGTGACGGGCCGCATATGCAGCCGAACGGTCCACTTTGGAGGGGTCCTTGCCTGAGAAGGCGCCCCCGCCGTGGGCACCGCGGCCACCGTAAGTGTCAACGATTATCTTGCGGCCTGTCAGGCCCGTATCGCCATGAGGGCCGCCTATAACGAACTTGCCGGTGGGATTAACATGCAGTATCACATCCTCTCCAATCAATGCGGCGACTTCCGGAGCGAGTTTGGCCTTTACCCGCGGGAGGAGAATTTCCTCAACGTCACGGCGTATCACGCGGCACATTTCCGCATCAGCCTCCTCCTGAGTCATGGAGGCCCCCGCGGAAACAAAATCGTCGTGCTGAGTGGAGATCACGATAGTGTGCACTTTCACCGGACGGCGATCGGGCGAATATTCCACCGTGACCTGACTCTTGGCGTCAGGCCTCAGATAAGTCATCACACGTCCCTCGCGGCGTATGTCGGCAAGTTCGCGCAGAAGCGTATGGCTGAGCGAAAGGGTAAGAGGCATGAATTCGGGGGTTTCATCGCATGCGTAGCCGAACATCATGCCCTGATCGCCTGCACCCTGCGCTTCGGCTTCCTCACGCGCCACGCCACGGGCTATATCCTCGCTCTGCTCATGTATGGCATTAAGCACTCCGCATGATTCCCCCTCGAATTTAAGGGCCGCGCGGTCATAGCCAATCTCTTTGATAACACGCCGCGCCACAGCGGGAAGATCCACATAGGCACGCGAATTGACCTCGCCGGCAAGCACTACCTGTCCGGTGGTTACGAGAGTCTCGCACGCCACACGCGATGCCGGATCATAAGCAAGGAATTCATCGAGCACGGCATCGCTGATGCGGTCGGCCACTTTGTCGGGATGACCCTCCGAAACCGATTCGGAGGTAAAGAGATAATTTTCTGACTGGTTCATCGTTATAAAAATTTTTTGTTGTTTACATAAATATGAAAGCCGGGTGGAAGGCCACCCGGCTGCAAGTTTCCGGAAAGTTAGATACGACACCCCGCCGGCTATTTCGGCATATAGCCCGCAACGAAGCGGGACACATGACAGCCGCTGATTGCGGCGGGTTGCGATTTTAGCATTTTTTCGAGTGGTTGCAAGCAGCCAAATTTTTCCACAGCCGCAAAGTTACGCTATCCTTGCGGTTTCCGCAACCATTTCAGAGTTAATAATATTAAACATAATTAGACCTGTCACTATTTTTCCGTAGATTCCTTGTATATTTGCATATTAGGAAATACTAACTCTTATATCACATTTACCATGAAAACATTACGCTTGCTCTTTACCTTTACAGCCATGTTAAGCACCATTTTCGGGAATGCCGAGGTCAAACTTCCGGAAGGAGAAATAGATCCCATTTATTTTTACGACACCAACGGAGCGGTGCTCAACGTGGGCGACGTGACGGATGTGCTCGGACGCCGTTGCATAGTGGTGCGGTCAAACGCCAACCAGCCGGGCCTTGTAATTTCATTGGAGGCAGTCGCCCCATCCACAATTGAAAAAGGAAGCAGCATGAACAGCTCATGGGTAATCACAAACAGCAATGGATCTTCAACCGGGCTGCGCGATCACGATAGCGGACTTGTGAATCTCTTCAACCTCAAACGCAAACTTGATGTGTCATTGGATTATGACATGGGCCATTTCTACGTATTCTACGCTTGCGAGAAGTTAGGCAACGGATGGTATCTTCCGGCAATCAATGAGTTAGCCCTCCTTTATAACGCCCTCGGATATAACATACCCTCCGACAAAAATACACAGAATGACTTTGACAAAAAGTTCAAAGAACTGATCGAAGCCAATGTAGAAAAAAACAGCCGACCGGAAATATCCAATTTCGCCTCGTCCACCGAATTTGACCGAAAGAAAGCTTATACTTTCGGATTAGACAAAGACGGCAGTTACGGACACAAGGATGACAAATGGATGAATTATTCCAAATGGGGTTACCGCTGCATCCTTCCCGCCCACTTGGTCAAGGAAGTGGACGGAAGCACAAAGCAGTGATAGCTTACGCTACCGTAAGATGAGGGCGGCAACGTCGGTGTCGCCGGTGAACATGGCCACGGAAAGCCATACGAGAAGAAGCACTATTAGGACTATGGCGCCCGTCAGGAGCCATCCGTTGACTTTAGTACGGGAATTGCGATTTCTGCTCATAACAAACGGTGTGATATGTTGATAAGTGACAGTTGAAACTTTATAGGTTAAAACGCTTGATGTCCGCTGAAAGTTTTTTAACTTTGCGATTAACAAATTATCAACCACTAATAAAACAACTATGAGCCTGTTTGACAAACTAATCGCTCACGCCAAAGAGCAGCCGCAGCGCATTGTGCTGCCCGAAGGCACAGAGTCGCGTACGCTCACAGCCGCCGACCGCATCATAGCCGACGGCATAGCCAATGTGATCCTTATCGGCAACCGCGAGGAGATCCTCGCAATGGCCTCTGACCTGCATCTTGCCAACATAAACCGGGCCACAATCGTGGATCCCGCCGACAAGAGTGTGATAGACCGCTATGCACCGCTGTTCTACGAACTCCGCAAGAGCAAGGGCGTGACCATGGAACAGGCCCGGATGACAGCCGCCAATCCTCTCTATCTGGGCTGCCTGATGATTAAGAACGGCGATGCCGACGGACAGGTGGCCGGCGCCATGAACACCACCGGCAATGTGCTCCGCGCGGCTTTCCAGGTGATCAAGACCGAGCCGGGGATCAATGTGGTGTCCGGCGCATTCCTCATGCTTCTCCCCGAAGGATCGCCTTTCGGCACGGACGATATGCTCGTGTTCGCCGACTGCGCCGTTGTGCCTGACCCCGATGCTTCGGAACTGGCCCAGATAGCGGTGTCGGCCGCACGCACAGCCCACGATATAGCCGGCATAGAGCCGCGCGTGGCCATGCTCAGCTTCTCCACCAAGGGCAGCGCCAAGCATGAACGCATCGACAAGGTGATCGAGGCCGTGAAGATAGCCCACGACATGGATCCGGAACTTATCATTGACGGTGAACTTCAGGCTGACGCCGCCATAGTGCCCGGTGTATCGGCCCAGAAAGCCCCGAACTCACCCCTGAGCGGGACAGCCAACGTGCTCGTGTTCCCGTCGCTCGAGGTGGGCAACATCGCCTACAAGCTCGTGCAGCGCCTTGCCGGCGTACAGGCCGTAGGCCCCATCCTGCAAGGTCTCGCCGCCCCGGTCAACGACCTTTCGCGCGGCTGCTTCCCCGAGGATATCTACAAGACCATCATAATCACATGCAATCAGGCTATCGGCCTTAAATCCCACAAATAAGAAAATTTACCGGTAATGAAAATACTTGTGCTCAACTGCGGCAGCAGTTCCGTCAAATACAAACTTATAGACACCGCCACCGGCGCCACCATGGCCGAAGGCGGAGTGGAGAAAATCGGACTTCCCGACGGCTTCCTGAAATTCAAGCGCAATGACGGCTCCAAGGACACCATCGACCTCGGCATGACCGACCACCGCGGAGCAATAGAAGCCATACTGAAACTGCTCACCGACCCCAAGGAAGGATGTATCAGCAATTTCAGCGAAATCGATGCCGTAGGCCACCGCGTGGTGCATGGCGGCGAGAAGTTCAACTCCAGTGTGCTCATCACCGACGAGGTCAAGGACATGATCCGCGAATGCTACCCCATAGCCCCGCTCCACAATCCGGCCAACATGACCGGCATAGAGGCTATAACCGCGCTCATGCCCGATGTGCCGCAGGTAGGTGTGTTCGACACAGCATTCCACCAGACCATGCCCCCGAAGGCGTTCATATATCCCCTCCCCTATAAATATTATAAGGAGGACGGAGTGCGCCGCTACGGCTTCCACGGCACAAGCCACCGCTATGTATCGGCCCGCGCATGCGAGTTTCTCGGCGAGGATATCAAAAAGGTGAAGATGGTGACCTGCCACATAGGCAACGGCGGTTCCATAACAGCCGTTGACGGCGGCCGGAGCGTTGACACCTCAATGGGTCTCACACCCACAGAGGGCCTCATGATGGGTACCCGTTCGGGCGATGTGGATCCCGGCGCCCTGACATTCCTGATGAAACGCCACGGCATGGATGCCGATGCAATATCCCGCATGGTCAACAAGGAGAGCGGAGTGCTCGGCGTGACCGGCATTTCCAGCGACATGCGCGAAATCGAAGCTGCCGTAGAGGCGGGCGACGAACGCGCACGGCTGGCCCTCGACATGTATGAGCTGCGCATCATCAAATATATCGGAGCTTATGCGGCCGAAATGGGCGGACTTGACATAATAGTGTTTACCGGCGGCGTGGGCGAGAACCAGACCGGCCTGCGCGAGGAAGTGTGCGAGCCTCTCCGCTTCATGGGTGTGGAGCTTGACACAGAACTCAATGCCCGTATACGCGGCAAGGAGACACTGCTCTCCACTCCCGCTTCACGCGTGAAGGTGGTGGTGATACCCACCGACGAGGAACTTATGATAGCCCGTGACACCGAGGCCATTGTAAAAGCCCTCTGATCCACTACATAACAGCAAGAACCACATGTTGGCCGGAAAAGGATCCACTCCTTTCCGGCCAACCTTTCATTTATGGCTCCCATACCATTCAGATACAAAAATGGAGAGTTTTTACCTGATCAGATTGGAGTATAGGGAAATTTCTTAAGCGTGAATGATTGTGAATAAAAAATAATTATTTAACTTTGGGAGCTCTACCCATAAGTAATATTGTGGGGTGAAATATTAATTATCGCAAATATTAACAATTAAATATTAACCAAACAACTTCACAACACAGCAATTATGAAACTTAAACTGTTTCTTGTCATGTTGCTGACTGCCGTTGCGGGCGCCATGGCTCAGACGGCATCGGTGACGGGCACAGTTATCGACTCGGCCACGGGAGCCCCTGTGGCGGGTGCGCATGTGCAGCTGAACAATCAAGGCGCCTCGGCCATAACATCGCCGGCGGGCGACTTCGTAATCAAAAACGCCAAAGCCGGCGAGGATGTGCTCGCAGTCAGCGCCTCCGGCTATGAGGAAACCGCCGAACCGCTTACACTTCTGCCGGGATCCAATGATGTGGGCGCCATACGTATGGAGCGCGACAACGCATCGGCCACAGGCTACCACGAGGACATGGCTGAAATGATCTTCGATGAAAACGCCATAGAAGAGGAAGAGGGTGCGGCACAGCAGATAGGCGCTCTCACCGGAGCGTCGGACAATGTGTACTACAACGCCACCAACTACAATTTCAACACCATGCGTTTCCGCTTCCGCGGCTACAATTCGGAGTATTCCAAAACCTACATCAACGGCCTGCCGTTCAATGACCTTGCCCGCGGACGCTTCAACTACTCCACTCTCGGCGGCATGAACCGCGCGTTCCGCAACAAGACAGTGACCCTCGGTGTGGGTGCCGGCGCTTACGGATTCGGCGACATAGGCGGCTCCACCAACATATCCACCATCACATCGGATTACGCTCCGGGCTTCAACGGATCGGTAGCGTTCACCAACTCGGCCTACATGTTCCGCGGCATGGTGCTGTACTCCACCGGTATCAGCCCGAAAAACGGATGGGGCGTGACTGTAGGTGCCGTAGGCCGCTATGCCAACGAAGGTGTGGTGGAAGGCACATTCTACAATTCGGCCGGCTACTTCCTGTCGCTCGAAAAGAAGTTCTCGGACATGCACCAGCTCATTCTGACCACATTCGGCGCACCCACACAGCGTGCCACTCCGCAGATGACCTATCAGGAAGCCTACGACCTTGCCGACAACAACCTCTACAACCCCGGATGGGGATGGCAGGACGGCGAAAAACGCTCGGCACGCATCACGGAGACATTCGATCCCACCGCCATACTCAACTGGATATTCAAACCCTCGCGCAACACCACCCTCAACACAGGTATGGCCATACGCTGGGTCAACTATTCGTCATCGGCTCTCCAATGGTATAACGCAGCCGATCCGCGCCCCGACTATTACCGCTATCTCCCCTCCTATTATAAGGACAACGAGGAGCAGTTTGACCTGTACACCGACCTCTGGCGTCACGACGAGAGCTTCCGTCAGATCAACTGGGATCGTCTTTACCAGACCAACTACCTCAACAACCGTGACAACATAGGACGCGAGGACGCGCTCAAACGCGGGTCGACCTACATACTCGAGAACCGCCACAGCAACCAGTTCAACGCCATTTTCAACTCGGTGCTCAACCACCGCCTGAACTCGTCAATGACCCTTCAGGCCGGCGTCACGGCCAACTTCACCCGCGCATCGTACTACAAGACGGTACGCGACCTGCTCGGCGGCGAGTTCTGGCTCGATATCGACACTTATGCCGAACGCGACTTCCCCGATGACCCGAATTTCCTCCAGAACAACCTGAACGATCCTAACCGCCGTGTGCACAAAGGCGACAAGTTCGGTTACAATTACGACATAAACGCCCTCCAGATCACCGGATGGCTTCAGAACACCATCAACCTCGCCCATTGGGATGTGTTCTACGGTCTCAACGTGAGCTACACCCAGTTCCAGCGCGACGGCAAGATGCGCAACGGCCGCGCACCCGAAAACTCCTACGGCAAAGGCGACATGCACCGCTTCGACAACGGCGCCGTAAAAGCCGGTGCCACATACAAGCTCGACGGCCACAACTATTTCATGCTCAACTCGTCGTATGAAACACGCGCCCCGCTGTTTGAATACGCTTACATATCGCCGCGCATCAAGGACACCTCCATTGACGGACTTTGCAGCGAACGCATATTCACAGCCGATCTGTCGTATGTATGGAACTACCGCAAATTCCGCGGAAGCATAACCGGTTTCATCACCGAGATGATGGATCAGACAGAGCGCTCATCGTTCTACGACGATTATTACTCCACATTCATGAACTATGTGCTCAAAGGTGTGCACAAGAGCTTCAAGGGTGTGGAACTCGGCATGAGCTACAAGATACTGCCCTCGCTCACAGCCACCGCAGCCGCCACTTATGCCCGCTACCAGTACCGCAACAATCCCACAGGCGTACGCTCCTACGAGAACGGCGCAGCTCCCGACACCGAGCAGAAGGTATATCTGAAAAACTACTATGTGGGCGGCACTCCCCAGGCTGCATTCAACATCGGACTCGACTGGCAGGCCCCCAAACGCTGGTTCTTCGGCATAAACGGATCATGGATGGGCGATTCATACGTGAACCTCGCGCCCAACCACCACGAAGTGCTCCCGGACCTGTGGTCGCAGTATGACGATCTCGCATCGCTTGAAAAGGGTGTGCGTGACCTTGCCGGACAGGACAAGCTGAAAAACGCATTCGTGCTCAACATCTCCGTGGGCAAGCTCGTCTACATCAACCGCAAGGTGTCGATGAACTTCAACCTCAATGTGGATAATGTGCTGAACAACCGCGACATCATGACCTACGGTTATCAGCAGGGCCGCTTCGATTACAAGAACTACGACGCCTCGAAATATCCCAACAAATACAGCTATGCACAGGGCATCAAGGTGTTCCTCAACGCAGGCATACGATTCTAAAACATCACAAACACAGCATTCAATCAACTCATGAAACCATATAGATTCATCAAATCGCTTGCGCTGCCCATAGCCATAGCCGCATCAATGGCCGGATGCAGCGACGATTTCGACTATCCCCCAACAGTGGTGCCCGAGGCCGACCATGAGGCCAACACCACCATAGCCCAGCTCAAGACCGATTACTGGCATCTGATCGCCGGCAATTCCAACGAGGAAATAGGGCTGACCCCCGGCGGCGACAGCATATATGTAAAGGGACGCATAATATCAAGCGACGCCTCAGGCAACATCTACAAAAACATCATGATCCAGGACGCCACAGGAGCCCTTACGATAGCTGTGGACGCCAAGGCGATGTATGAGAATTACAAATACGGACAGGAAATAGTGGTGAACCTCACAGGGCTGCACATCGGCAATTACCGCTCACTGATGCAGATAGGCTCCGTGGGCGACAAGGGCATGACATTCATGGCCGAGGAGACATTTGCCTCGCATGTGCAGCGCGACGGCATGCCTGACCGCGCGGCAATCGACACCATAGCCACCACCATCCCCGACATTGAGGCAGCCAAGGCCACAGCTGCCGGCATTGCACAATGGCAGAGCCAGCTGATCAGAATCGACGGCCTTAAATTCACCGACGGCGGACGCACCACATTCGGCGACTACTCCAATGCAAGCGATCCAAAATCGGCCAACCGCTATGCAACTGACGCCGCAGGCAACCGCATCAACGTGCGGTGCAGTGCGTATTCCGATTTCGGCCGCGACATGATACCCACCGGCACCGGCTCGATAACCGGCATACTGAGCATGTATGACAACGGATGGCAGCTGCTCATGATCGACTATGCGTCGCTTCAGGGATTCGACAAGTCAGATGAACCCACGTCGCCCGGCGAGACTACCGGCAACGGCACGGCCGCTTCGCCGTTCAGCGTGGCCGATGTGCTCGGCGGAGCCTCCGGCACCGGCACATGGGTCACAGGCTACATAGTGGGCTGGATCGACGGCATGGACATAACCGAAGGCGCCAGATTCGACGCCAACGCCACCTCGGCCACCAACCTCCTCCTGGCCACAGCCGCCGATGTGAAGGATCTTTCATCGTGCATTCCCGTGCAGCTCCCGGCAGGCACAATCCGCAAGGAGCTTAACCTCATGGACAATCCCGGCAACCTCGGCAAGCAGGTGAGCCTTAAAGGCAACATCGACAGGTTCTTTGCCGTGACCGGACTCAAGGAAACATCAGCCTACACCTGGGGTGCCACCGGCAAGGAACCGGAAGCTCCGGTAACTGGCGAACTCAAATTCCGCAAAGCCACGTCAGTGACCTCCGGACGCCTTTACGTGATGGTGAATTCAGAGGGCAAAGTGGCCATACCCATCAAAGAATCGTTCTCTTATGGCTATCTTTATGTAGAGGATCCCAAGAAAACCGAAGGCGACGTGATAACCACCTCATCGCTCAATGCCATAAAGTTCACAGCATCCGGCACTGGATTCACAATGCTTGACAGCTACGGCCGCTATCTGTCAATGGACAATGTGGAAAACCACAAGAGCTTCCAGCTCTACACATCGCCCGAAGCAGGCTCAGTATGGACTGTGACCCCCGAGGCCTCCGGCACATTCAGGATCGTAAATGAGATGCGACCGACATTTACCGTTAACTGGGCTCCCAACTACTCGAATTTCGCACCGGCCACGTCAAGTGACGCGCTGCCCATGCTCTACGAACAAGTAACCGAATAATCCCCATCACCACACAAACTTCAGATATGAAAAATCTCAAGACATATATCGGTGCGCTCCTGCTTCTGGGCGGGGCCTTTACAGCGTGCCAGGACGATGTTGACAAGCCCCGTATGGAAATACCGGAGGCCACACTCGTCCCCAACACCACCATAGCCGCCGTAAAGGAGGCCTATTGGGATGACGCCACCAACTATATCGACACTATACGCTGCATCGATGCGGAAGGCAATCTGCTCATGCCCGACGGCAAACCCGTAAGGGAGGGCAACCATGTAGTGATAGCCGGACGTGTAGTTTCGTCGGACCGCGAGGGCAACGTGTACAAAAACCTCGTCATACAGGACGCCACAGCGGCCATTACCCTTTCGATCAACCGCAACGGCCTCTATAACGACTACCGCATAGGCCAGGAAATAGTGCTCGACCTCACGGACATGTACATAGGCAAATACAACGGCTTGCAGCAGCTCGGATTTCCCGAATGGTATGCCGCAGGAAACGCGTGGGAAGCCACATTTATGAGCTATGAGTTCTTCCTTGAGCACTCGCAGCTCAACGGCCTTCCCGAGCCGTCGAAGGTCGACACCCTCACGGTAAGCGATTTCGCCACCCTGTCGACCAATCCCGAGGGATTGCGCAAATGGCAGAGCCAGCTTGTGAAATTCACCAACGTGCATTTCGACGACGGGGGCAAGCTCGCATGGACCGACGGCTATAAGGTCAACACCAACCGCACACTCAAGGACGCTTTCGGCAACTCGCTTACCGTGCGCACCAGCGGTTATGCCAATTTCCGCGACGCCATGCTTCCCGAAGGCGAGGGCGACCTCGTGGCCATACTCGGCTTCTACGGCACAAGCGGCTGGCAGCTCACCGTCAACGGCCCCCACGGATGGCTCAAACCCAAAGGCACAGCCGACAATCCTTACACTATCGACGAGGCCATTGAAACGGAAAAGGGTCTTGCTCCCGGCGCAGCGGGCCCCGTTGCATGGACTGAGGGCTACATTGTGGGAACAGTGAAACCTGAACGCACCACCGTAAGCTCGTCCGACGACATAGACTGGAACGCCGAAGATATTCTCGGTCTCACCCTCGTGCTCGGCCCGACAGCCGAAACTACCGACATCAACCAGTGTCTCGTACTGGAGCTTCCGCAGGGAACACCCCTCTGGGAGTACGGCAACATAACCGATAATCCCGGCAACTACAAGCGTCACATGAAAGTGCGCGGAGAGCTTGCCTCCTACATGGGCACCTACGGCATGATCAATCTCCCCGGCACTGCCGGCTCATTCGAGATAGAAGGCGTTGACGTGCCCGGCGGCGACACCCCTGTCACCCCTCCCGCAGGCTCAGGCGACGGCTCGGAAGCCAATCCGTTTACCGTGGCGCAGATCATTGCCGTGAATCCGCAGGACAAGGAGAATGCCCCCGATGGCTACAGCGATATCTGGATGACCGGATATATTGTGGGCTATTATGCCAACTTCACCGCTGTGTTCTCAGCCGGAGGAGCTGTGAACAACAACATCCTCGTGGCTGATTCGCCCACAGCCGCCGCACAGGGCCAATGCGTCGACGTGCAGCTCCCCTACGGCGACATACGCACCGCCCTCAACCTTATGGACAAGCCCGGCAATCTCGGCAAAAAGGTTACTCTGTTCGGCAGCGTCATGAAGTACAACTCAATGCCCGGACTCAAAAACACTTCGAAATACAAACTTGAGGGTGCCGAGAATCCCGATACCCCCGACACTCCTGTAACTCCTCCCGCAGGATCGGGCGACGGAACCGAAGCAAAACCCTATTCGCCCGAACAGATCATTGCTGTGAATCCGCAGGACAAGGAGAAAGCCCCCGAAGGTTACAGCGACATCTGGGTAGAGGGTTATATCGTGGGCTATTACGCCAACTTCGCCGCCGTGTTCTCAGCCGACGGAGCCGTGAACGCCAACATGCTTCTCGCCTCCTCCGCTTCGGAAACCTCCCAGGCCAAATGTATTGACGTGCAGCTCCCCTACGGCGATGTCCGCACGGCCCTCAACCTCATGGACAATCCAGCCAACCTCGGCAAGAAAGTGGCCCTGTTCGGTAGCGCCATGAAGTACAACTCCATGCCCGGCATCAAGAACACCTCGAAATACAAATTCCTCTGAAACGGGGAATAACCCTACCAGCGAAGCCGGTGTGTCAATATCCGGAATTTTTGACATACCGGCTTCTCTCTATTATCTCTATTGGCTCCCTGATCACCTTGCCCCCTCCCTCCTACAAAAATAACTCCCAAACCAACAACATCACGCAAACATTAATGGGTATCCAATAGTTTCCCATATAAGAAACTTTTGTAAATTTGCGGTATGAATACCAATCTTAAAAATATAGGCGAACTTCTTACACTACGACGTAAAAGCAAAGGGCTTACCCAAAAAATCGAAGCACTCTCCGGCGCCTCCTCAGCCATCCTCCGGTAAATTTTATAAAGTAAAGAGTCCGGTATTGAACCGGACTCTTTATTTTGCCGAATTATATTTAGCGGTTCCGCCTTTCGGAAATCAGGTCAGCATAGGGCTGCCGAATCCCAGTTCTCCGAATGCGGGAAATTTTATCTCTTGACTGTTTTACGGCCTCCGACAATATATATACCTGCCGGAAGTTTCTCAAACGCTTCGGTTCCTCGTCCGCGGAATATGCCGTCAGGTGTATAGATCATATCATTGTCATCCGTAACAGTGATGGTGTCAATGCCACCGAGAGCCGCGCATGCCTCGTTGGAATGTCCCGAATGGCCGTCATCATATACGACTGTCACTGTGTATACACCCTTGTTACCGACAGCTCCGGTGTCAACAAAAGTCCTCTTGTCGGCAGAGAGTGTGGCTATCTCGGTTCCGTCACGGTAAACAACATATCCTTTGACGGGCATTGACGGTGTCTCAAAAATAAAATTATCGACCATTACACCCGACAGATTCGAGGTATATACTAAAGCGGCATATGTCGTTCCTTCGGGAATGGTGTATTCATAATGTCTCCATTGGTTGCCGGCTCCGAATTTTTCAAAAGCCAGGCGTGACGCACGCATTTCCGTAACATCGGCAGTTTCCGAGGATGTGACATATATTGCGAAATCCTCCTCATAATCGGTAAGCGACTTTATGTCAAACTCTATTTTGTGCTCTTCGCCCGAAAGACGCGGAGTAATGAGCCAGTCGTCACACAATATTCCCTTGCCGTACTCGTGCACGTTTGCAACAGCGAGCATGCACTGGTTACCGGAAGCAGGCGTAAAAATCTCTCTCTGTGAAGCATACATCTGCGCATAGTCATTGTTGAATACGATCCAGGCGAGTTTTTCCCCGATATTGGGATAATGCATGCCGCTGTAAACGTTGGTTTCGACTCCGTCGCCGTCAAACATCGTCCAGCCTCCCACACCCTCATACATCCAAGGGGTATAACTGTCGAAAGTCTCTGTCATGCGGCGGCGCAGATCCCGGGGTTCGCTCCATGTCAATGTCACATCATCGGTGCCCGAGGCCCTGAGGTCAGTTACTCCGGGCAGCTGCGGATCGGTTATGGTGACCGTCAGCTCATCGGTGTTGTCATCATTGTCGGCATCACCTTCCAGATTTGCCGTTGTGGCAAGAACTACTTCGCCTTCCTTGAGCGGAGCCGTGAAATCAAGCAGTATTTCAGCGGAGCCGTTGAATGGAATATTTATCGTGCGGCTGTCGGCAGTCTCGCCATCGGCAAGAAGTGCCACAGTCATGTCTTCGACTGGATTGAATCCACGGTTGTCAATATATACACGTGCCGTGATTGTCTCGCCGCACTTGGCAGTGGCCGGAGATTCGAGCCGGACAGTCACGTCATTGTCGGACACATCCCTAAGTTCGATATTGTCGATAAAAATAGTGTTTGGCTCATATCCAGGCAACATATACCGGTCAGCTTCGGCTTTGAAGCGCAACACAAAATACTCGGCACCGGCCACGTCGGCGGGAACCTCTATAACTGCCTTGCGCCATTCACGGCTATTATCAGTATCGGCCTCGGCATCGAATGTGGCCAGCGTCACATCCCCTTGCTGGCACGGATCAGCCATAACCGAAAGTTTCATACTCGTGCCCGGGTTATATCTGTAATCAAAGAAAAGCATGAGGCGATGCGCATTGCCGGCTTTGAGACGTCCTGTGGATAGAGATGCCCAGTCACCGTCGTTCACGGCAAACCATTTCATGGAACCGTCATCATGATCGCTGCTTTCACCTGAGAAAGAGAAGGCGTTGAACGACAGAAGTCCGTTTGTCCACCATAAGCCGCTATTGGTTTTGCTGCCGGCGAATGATTCTTTCAGAGGGAGCATAAGTGATGATCCGATAACGAAATAATTGGATTCCGCAGCTTCGCTCTCTCCAGCAGCCGATGACGCTGTCACTTTATAATATATGACATTAGACCGGTTGCCGGTATCGCAGCCGGTGTTCTCCCACGAGGTCTGCCCAATGATTCTATCAACCTCGGTTCCGTCGGCTTCATATATGGTATAGACCACATTGTCAGTATCTACATAACCGCCGTTGACACCTGACGCGGCTGTGGCATCCCATGAGAGGTGAAGATGATTGTCGGCTGTCTGAGACAGTTTGACGCCTGACACAGCAACGGGAACATCAATGCCTATATATGCCTGAGTTCTGGCTACGCCGCCCTTGCCGGCATCATTATATGCCACCACACTGTATTCCGTCAGTCCGTAGGGCATATCGGTATCAGTAAACGACTGAGCCGATCCGGGCTGTGGGTTTTGTATGGAATTGACAACAAGGCTTCCTCTCAATATATCTATGCGGCTGATAGCTGTCAATGTGTTGCCGTCGCGGGTCTTGTCGGGAGCATTGAAGCTGATGCAAGCTGTGTTCCCGCCATCGGTGTCCGGGGTGACTTGCAGATTGGCGCACTGCTCAGGGCTGCCAGCGATAAATTCGGTATCTACAGACACATAATTCACATACATTCCACCCTTGTATGGAGCACTGGTAGCATGAATGCCAAACCTGTAGATACCGGATGCATCGGGAGTGACAGAGCACCGGAAGCGGGCATAATTGGACGAGTTGACTTTTGTCTCGTCGAGAATTACAGTGTAGGATGCAGGATCAATACCGTTGCCGAAACCGATCTCAAAGCTCTCCTCATCATAGGATGATCCCCCGCGCAAGCCGACCGTGAAACTATAGGTCACACCTGCTTCCAACCTGACCGGCGGAGTGAACAGCCAATCGTCAAGCGGATTCGTCCAATGGTAGAAAATCGAGAAACAGTTAATGGCATCATTCCACTTTACACCATCATCTGCCACATCCACAACATCATACAGACTGAAATCACCCGAAGAAAAATCATCGGCAAACGGTATATTGAAGGCTTCCCCTACAATAACTTTGCCTGAAACAGCCTCGCCGCCGGCCTTGCCATGATTCACGGCACAAACTGTATAGTAGTAGGACGCAAGTTCATCGGTTGTCAACGTCTCCGAGAAAATATTCAGGAATGTATTCTCTGCCACTTTCACTCCGCCGGGATAGCGCGTCACGTCATATCTGATATTGGGCAGATCAAGATATCCGCCATTGACAGTGCTTTCGGGCTCTTCCCATTCCAAAGACACTTTTCCTGTTTCCCGGTTGAAATCAATTGTGACATTCAAGGGTTCGGCAGGTGTGTCAAAGCCTACGAATCTGCTTACTTTTTCAGATGGCGCACCCACACCGGCAGCATTGGACGCAACGACATAAAACTCGGTCATTCCTTCTGAAACGCTCACCGGAGCATTGACTTCGGATGCTGCCGGCGCACTGCCGCGGGCCACCGGAATGCCATTGGCAAAGATCTCATAGGATAGGTCGCCCGACAACTCCGCGCCACCATAGGTCTCAGCAGGCATGACAAACGTAGCAGTGCCGGACAACTCGCCGCCAGTGAAATCCACGGCCAGGTTTTCAGGCGCGGCAGGCGCGTCATCATCAGCTTCAGGCACGGGAATATAAAGACACGTTATTTCCTGAGCGTCATCAAACTCACCCAGCTTTGTGGCTATTCCCGATTCCGGATTGATCTCATAGAGCATCGACGTAAACTCTTCCTGATCCGTCTGCACAAAAGCGGTCCAGTATATTTTTCCGCTCCTGGCATCATATGCCATGCTCTGGCGGAAGGTCGACGGGCGTACTCCGGTATAGTCAACCAAAGATTTTTGCCCCGTATTCTTGTCGACAGTATAAAAAGCCCCTTCATCACTCAATGCATAAAGAATGCCATCATCGCCAACTGTAAGACAGATCATATCGTCTGTTTCAGGAGCTATGTTCTGAACTGAAACACCATATTCTCCATAGGTAATAATACCGAAATTCATGGCGGCATCCATATCGAGCGGATTATAGAAATACCCATATACATTCTCTGTGGTAGGGTCATAGGCGAGATCGGTGGCTATTACACTTGCATCCATGCCATACTGCGGATAGCCGATAGGCTGCCATGTGTCGATGTCATATCTGTAATAATATGACACTACCTGCGTTTCATACATCACAGTATAGTTGATGAAACGGAATTCATTGCCCACAATGACTCCGCCACCGTTGGGTGTATTTGCGCCAAGCTTAAGTTTTTGTGTCAGAGAGGTGGGGTTTGAAGCAAGAAACGAATATACTCCATATGGGCGCTCCTCATTTTCAGGCAACTCATTCCATGATTTGGCATACTCGATCACACCCCACAATTCGGGACCGCCTTTTACTTTCATAACCGTTTGCGACGGAAAAGTTGCCTTCATCCCGGTTTCCATTGGAGGCGAGATGTTGTTTCTTCCTTGGAAACTTCCAAACCGGCCAGCCGACGAGGCAGAAATGCCCAACGACATAATAACAGCCGTGATAATGATAACTCTGTTCATAAATCGATAACTTAAATATTAATAGATAACCATTGATAGATAAATTTCCATCACAATTATAAATTAACTTATTCATATTTGCAAGCGGAGCAAATTGGTGCGTTGCACATCATTTTCACACAACATACTGATAATTTTGATATTACGTCATAAAGCAACCTTATTTATCAGCTTTTTTGCAACGCATTATCTTCAATCCGCAGCGATATGTTGAGTAGAATTTATACCATGTATTGTTATTTTTCGTATCTTTGACTTCGTCTTAGATACTCACGCTCGGCAAAACTCAAGCAAGCTTGGTTTTGCTCTCGCTTATCCGTATCTTTGTATAAGATGGCGCGTACTGTTTCATATATATTTGGCATACTCATTTCTCTGCTGACGTTAACCGCATGCTCGGGCGCATACAGCCCTGAGTTAATGGAGGCCGAAACTTTGCTGAGAAATGAATTACCCGATTCCGCCATAACAATCCTGAAAAACACGAAGCCCCGCGAAATGGACCGCGATGACTATGCCTGTTATATATACCTGCTGGCTCAGGCCTCATTCAAGCTGAACCGACCCTGTATATCTGACTCGCTGCTATATGAAAGTGCCGTCCATTTCAAAAACAAAGGCGATATTGACAGGGAATGCCTCGCCACATTGTATTCGGGAATGATACGCTTTTCAGAACATGATCTGGAAGGTGCAGCCATAAGGATGAAACAGGCCGAACATCTGCTACCGGACATAACCGACAAATATCTCCACAATAAAGTCTATTCCGCCCTGACCGCCTTGAATTACGCTGTAGCAAACGACTCGCTGGCTCTCATGTATGCCCGCAAGGAATTGGCTGCGGCTGTCTCCCAACACGATTATGTGCAGCTGTCGTTCGCCTACAACCATCTCGGATGCATATATGCCAGGCTTGGCATCACCGACAGCCTGCTGCATTACATAAAGGCTGTCGAACCGTTGATTGACTCTATGCCAAGTTATGCCCGTGCACAAAATCTCTCAAACTTAGGTGTCTATTACAGAATGCTCGGAGATTCGGCCAAAGGCGAACTACTGATCACCCACTCCTACAACACCGAACCTATCACGGCAAACAGCAACCTTCTTGCCCGCATATATTTCAACAGAGGCGATACCGCAGCAGCAATGAACATCTGGAGAAAAGCTCTTGCAAAAGCGAATGCAGAAGAGGAAATAGAGTTGCGCAACAGCATCGCATCGACCCTCTATGCTGCCGGAAAATATAAGGAATCGGGTGACAACGCTTCCATAGCCACATTATTGAAAGATAGTCTGCAACGCGAACAGAAAACAATGAAAATAAATGTGCTCCAACTTGACTATGACTATCGCCAATCAATCAAGAAGCAGGAAAAAAATTCACTTTTAATTGTAACGGTATTGATATGTGTCATACTCATTGCCACCATAGCAATAACTGTTATTATAAAAAAATCACGCCACACAGTGGCCATCAAGGAAAAATACAAAAACCGCATGGTCGATCTCGAGGCTAACAGCGGTCGTCTTAAAAAAGAGATGCTACGCCTCAAAAAAGAAATTGACAACATAGAGCAAACAAAAATTCTTCAGGTTTCACGCGGCAAGGAATTGTTTGACGACATCAGGAAACAGGGAAATACACTGCGTTGGTCAAAAAATGATTTTGAAAGCTTCTTCAGCTATTATGACATTGTAGACCGGGATTTCAGCAAAAGGACCAACGATAAATATTCTTCACTTTCGCAAGGAAACCGATTGTTGCTGATTTTGACAGAAATGGGGTTTGACAATGATTCCATATGCCGGATAATGGGCATTTCGGCCAGCTCGCTACGGTCGTCACGATGCCGCCTCAGAGGCAAACAGCGCAAATCATGATTCCGGCGATACCGTCAATCCCTACATTCTGAATCTCCGGAACTTGTAAAATCCATCATTTTACACAACACCAATCATATAGCCCCATCACGGAGGTCAGGCGTGGGATGTGCAGATGGAGTAGACATAGGGTTTGCCGGGGGGAGTGAAGGTGGTGAGGCCGGGAGCCGAGGAGGGCCAGCGGGCTGGATCATCGGGTATTGTGCCGGAGCATTTCACACAGGCTTCCTTACGGGTCCATATCCGCGTCAGCTGCTGCGCCGGATCCACGCTCCGGCATATGGCTGCTCTCTCCTGCACGGAAAAAGCAAGATCAAGCAGCGCTCCGTCGGGAGCGCCTGCTATATCCTCTATGTCGCATCCTATTTCCTTTGAGGACACCACGGCCATTACAGCCGCCCGGCAATGGGATATATTGAAGCATATGCCGGGATGATGCGGAAAATATGGTTTCCCATTGGCCCGTACCCTGATTTCAGGCAGAGGGTCAATGCCGAAATGGCGTACAAGCAGCTTGGCGAGAAGCGCCCGGCCAAGGGCACTCTGCCTGTCAGGCGGCAGAGGCACCGGGCATTCGGCTATAAGCATAAAGAATGGTGCGGGCGAGGCATTCAGCGGTTCCACTCTATGGTCAGCATGTTCTGATGGAAGATGTATTCATACTTCTGGGAGTCACATGTACGGCGCACAAGCATAAGCCCGAGACCGGTAGCCGGATCCTGTTCCACGGGATTGAACGGAACACCTTCGTCGCGGATCACAGCCGTGATTTTATCGGGATCCAAAGCAATACGCAAGTCAATTTCCGAATGTCCCGATCTGTTACGGAGGGCGTGCTCAACAATATTTTTCACACTCTCCTCGCAAGCAAGCTCCACCCGCAGGCGCAATGTATCATCAATGCCATTCTGCCGGAGCCATTTATCGGCGGAGACAAGACACTCCTTCATGTCACCCAGTGCGGGATTGATGCTCACATCGAACAGATTCTCAGGATTTTCCCTCGGGATCAGCACAAACGGAATATGGTTACCTTTGCGCCGCAAGGCTGACGGCAACAACATAACAACCACAAGCATCTGCCCCACAGCGAATCCCCACCAGGGATTTATCCATGCCTCACCGGCATCAGCAGCCGCTGCAAGAGCCCAATAACACACCATAGGCAGCAAGGGCTGACCGAAAGATATGAGCAATGCCAGCTTACGGTGGCTGTAAAGCTGATAGACCGGTATGAGAAGATAAACCGAACACTGCAAAAGTATATTGGCTGCAAAAGGGGGCATTGCCGTGAGAAGCGTGGCCCTTGAAGCCTGATCGGTAATGTCGAACAGATCGGCTATCCATGCGGGGAACAGCACGAGAATCAGTCCCAACAAGGCAAGGCTTACGGCAAGGAAACGGTATGCCTTTACAAGCACAAGCGACACACCGCGGTTGTCGCCCGACCCTTTGAGTATGGCGGCAACCGGCTGGAACGATTCAAGAGTGCCGGTGAGTATTATCATGGAGAACCGCAGCAGATACATACATATGGAAAGCGCCACAATGCCGGCGCCTCCGAGATAATGGATCGCCACAAGATTGTTGCCGAGCATCTGCACGGCGATAAGCACAGTGGCTATGCCGAACGGCAAGCCCATGGCCGCTATCCGGCCTATGCGCCTGAATGAACGGGGAAGGCTGAAACGCAGCGCCTCCTTGCGGAAAAAATGAGGCGAAAGCACCGCGATAGAGCCAAGATAACTTATCACTGTGGCCACAGCGGCACCGGTCATGCTCCAGTCACACCACACTATGAATATGTAGTCGAGCACGAGGTTCACCACCATACATGTGGTCACCGCCGCCGTAACTCTGCGTGGTTCGCCGTCGAGGGTTACAAACATCTGCACCACAACCATCAGCATATACACAGCCGACGCAGGAAGAATAACCTCAAGGTAAGCCGATGTGTAGCCCTGCAAAGCCGGATCCGGGCATAACAAGCCCACAAGCTGCGGCATAAACACCATGCCGAGGATCCCGAGAAGTATACCCACCGATCCGGCAACGACAGTAACTACGGAAAAAATCACGGAAGCCTCCGGGCGGTCGTGGTTTCCGATAGCCATTCCGGCAAGCATGGTTCCACCCACCCCAATCAGAATGCAGATTGCAAACAGAGCCTGCGTCACGGGGCCTGTGACATTGATGGCACTCATGGCTTCTTCGTTGATGAAGCGGCTTAGCATAAGCCCGTCGATAAGTGCCCCTACCTGCGAGGCGGCAGCCGTAAGCACAGAGGCGAGAAGGAAGCTGCGGAACGCTTTCCCCACAAGGTAGGGCGTACGTTTCTGACTAACGTGTGATACGGCTGTCATATCGAAAAATAATCCAGTGATGAAATGGCTTTGACAAACTGCCTCACATATTCGCTTGAAGTATAGTTCCATCGGAACCCGAGGCGATAAAGAATCTGATTGGTGAACGACGAGTCATACCGTATGAATGCCGTGCGGCCTGCCGTGCCGGAGTCATAGGCCAACAGGGGCTGTAGGGCGCTGATACGGTCAGTGTCGGTCTCCGTCATGGCCTCATTCTTGGCAGCCTCGAATGTCTCGGCCTCAACAGGCTCGACAGGTATGCCGGTCTCCGACAGGATATGGAGCACGTCGCCAAGCGGGAAGCGGTGATTGTTACAGGGCTGGAACACCGTCATATCCACCGGCGTGGTGCTTAGGAGCACTATTGCATGGCACACCTCATCGATAGGCGAGAATTCACAGGGAGCGTCAAGATCAGAATAGGGAGCGCAACCGAGCATAGCATAGGCGCGAAGCTTGCCCATAAAGGCGTTGCTGCGGGAATTGATCTGGAACTCACCGTCGCTTCCACGTGCCGAGAGATTGCCCACACGCATTATCTTGGCATTAAGGCCGTGGTCACGTATATTCTCCAATATGACACGCTCAGCCTCATACTTGGAGTGTACATACTGATTTGACAGGCTCTGGCCGAAGTCAAACATTTTTTCCGTCAGTAGGATTGACGGATCAGGCACACCGTTGACACTCTCGCCAGCGATGCTGACCGTGGATACATGCACAAGCCGCGCACCGGTGCCGAGACAGAATGCGGCAAGATTACGGACACTTTCCACATTTACTGTCTCTATATCATCGCCTGCCGAGAAATGTTTCACATTGGCGGCACAGTTTATAACAGTGTCTATGCCGCATTCCGCAATAGCGTCCGGAACTGCTGCGGTGACATCCCCCTCAACCACTCTGAGGCGTCCGGAGGCAAACTCGTCATCAAACGTGTCGTTGAAATAATAGAACAGCAGTGTGCGCAAGCGGCTCTCGGCCGACAGTCCCTGCCGTGAGCGGAGCAGGCAACAGATGTTTGAATCCGTGTTGCCGAGAAGCTCATGAAGCATGTGTATGCCCATGAAACCGGTGGCACCCGTAAGCAGTACATTGCCTATCGGCTGACGCTCACCACCACGGAAAGCATCAATTGTGTTGCGGTTGAGAATAGCGGCAAATTCGGATTCGCCCACGACGGAGGATGATGCGGGCTCCGGTACGGCTGACACAGCCCGATCACCGCCCTCAAGCATCGCTGCTATGGCTCTCGGAGTGCGGCAGGCGAAAACATTCTTATATGTTATGGCATGTCCGGCCGACACAAGAGCTGCCACTACCTTTATGGCGGAAATAGAGGTACCTCCTATGGCGAAAAAATCGTCGTTGGCACCTATAAGCTCCCGTTGCAGAATATCTCCGAACACCCGAGCTATCTCTTTTTCCAGATCCCCTTCCGGCTCCACATACGGGTTGAGAGGAGCAAGTTCAGGCTCGGGCAAAGCCTTGCGGTTGGTCTTTCCATTGGGGGTAAGGGGCATCTGCTCTATCTGAGTGTACGCATCCGGAACCATATATTCCGTGAGGGATGCGGCAAGATGTTCGCGCAGAGCCTCTTTGTCGACGGCAGCGGCAGCGGTGTAATAAAGGCACAGGTGCTGGATCTTGTTGATCTCCCTTACATCGGCGGCAGCGGCAAGAATGCCGGGGAATGTACGAGCCACATTCTCGATCTCGCCCAATTCAATGCGCAGTCCGCGGATTTTCACCTGATGGTCGATGCGTCCGAGTATCACAACCTCACCGTCAGGAGTCCAGCGGGCAAGGTCGCCGGTGCGGTAAGCCCTCTCGCCATGGAATGTGACATAAGCCTCGGCGGTTTTTTCAGGCAATTTGTTGTAACCCAATCCTACACCGCGGCCAAATATGTAAAGTTCGCCTACAGCGCCTACGGGAAGTTCCGAACCCCAGGCGTCGACAATCCGCTGGCTCATATTCATGAAAGGCCGTCCGGCCACAATAGGCCCTCCTGGCTGAAGTACAGCATGGTTGCTGCCCACGGTAGTCTCGGTGGGGCCGTACTCGTTGACGGTCATTCCACGGAAGCCGGCCTCATAAAGCTTGGTTACAAGAGAGGACTGGAAACCCTCGCCACCGATATTGATATGCTTGGCAATAGATACGGCCTGCCGGAATTCGGGTAGATCAAGCATGGCGTCAAGGCGGCTCGGCGTTATGTCGAACGAATCCACCTGGTTTTCAAGCATGAGTTTCGACAGCAACACCACATCCTTGCATTCCTCCTCGTCGGCAAGCACAAGGCAGTGGCCCGAGGTCAGCGCGGTGCCAAGATTCACAAGCGATGCGTCAAACGATATCGTGACAATGAGCATCTGGGTGCGTATATCGGGATTGTCCTCAAAGAACAACTTGCGGTAGCCATACAGATAATTGGTTATGGCTCGGTGCGGGATCATCACCCCTTTGGGCCGTCCCGTTGATCCCGACGTATATATCATATATGCCACATCCTCAGGATCTATAGACACGGCAGGACGTGCGGTGTCGGTTCCGGAAAGCAGATCATTTATATCGATGGTGCGGCCGGGATCTATGCCGAGACGGTCGGAAGTCGTGACTATGTAGCGTGCGCCGCTGTCCTCGGTGATGAGGCGTATGCGGTCGGCCGGATAGTCGGGGTCGCAGGGTATGTAGGCAGCCCCGGCTTTCATTGTACCGTAGATAGCAGTAATAAGATAAGAGCGGCGCGGAAGCAGTATCACAATCCTGTCGCCGCGTTGCACTCCACGGCTGATAAGAGCGTTGGCCACGCGGTTGCATTCCTCATCGAACTCCCGGTAGGTCATGCGGCGGTCGCATGCCACGAGAGCAGGAGCATCGGGAGTGGCGTCGGCGCGCATCTCCATTGCCCCATGGAATGATTCATACTCAACCTCGCACCTGCGGCCATTTCTGAGGGCTGAAAGCTCATGCTCCTGGTCGTCATCAACCATTTTAGCATGACCGACGGCGGCAACTTCCGGAAGGCTGAGGTTCAAGGAGGCCATCATTCTCAGCAGGAGTTCCATATCGGCTTTGTTATATACCGACGTGTCATACTCAGCCACTAATTCATATTCTCCCTCCGACGGCTCGAAGACAAGAAGCGTAAGGGGCACTTTGGCTGTGTCGAGCCTCAACGGTATCTTCTCGGCTTTCATGGCATCGTCGCCGCCGAGATTTATCCCGCCTTCGAACACATACATTATCTCCGGACGCACCCCATTACGCTCCACAAGTGATGTGAAAGGATAGAAATCATAGTCAGTGGAGGTTATGAACTGCTGCTGGATATCACGCACGAATTCAAGGGGCGAAACACCGGGATTCTTGCAGCGCGACACAACCGGCAGAGTCTTGACAAACATGCCGGTGGAGTTCAGCAGCCTCAGATCACTGCGTCCGTTGGTCACGGTGGTGATCTGAACAGTCTCCTCACGCACAATACGGTGGAGAAGCTGAAGGAATGAGGACAAGAGATAATTGCTCGGTGTGACACCACCTGCGGCACAGAACTTTTTAATATCCTCCGAGGGGATTCTCAGCCGCAATCTTCCCATTTCTCCGGCTATATCGCTGTCGGGCTTACGGTTCTGCGGATAGCGTGTCGGTTCCGACTCCCCTATCAGGGAGTCAAACCATTGTGCGGCCTTGTCCATTTCCTCGCTCTCAACAAGTTCTTTCTGATCAAGGGCATAATCCAGAGCCGTGTATTCCTCCGCCTCAAGCGTTGCTCCCGCATAGGCTTTTGCAAGCTCCTGCTGAAACACCATTGCCGACACACCGTCGAAAATTATATGGTGGGTGTCCATAAACATATACACCTCGCTGCCATAGCGGAATATACCGCAGCGGAACAGTGCGTCGGACAGAAGGTCAAAAGGCTTGACGAGGCTTTGGAAGAATTCAGGCGTGGGCCGTTCGGCAAGATCGGTAACGGCGACGTCCACTATATCATCGTCACGGCGCTCCTGCACCACATCGCCGCCACGGATCGAAAGCCGTGTCTTGAGGCCGGGATGTGCGTCAGCCACTTTCAGCACAGCCTTACGCAGAGCCTCTGTATCAGTGCCGGGGCCGAAGCGGAATGCCTGGGGTATGTTGTATTGCAGAGCGTCACGGTTCATCTCCCAGTCGATGTATACGCCACGCTGATTTTCAGTGAGCGGATAATAACGGCGGCGCGGACGGGAACTTTCTTTCCGTGCGGTGGTGTCAGTTCCGGCACTCTCAATGGCCACAGCTATTTCCCTGACTGTAGGCGCCGACATAATCTGCTTTGCCGTGAGCTTGACTCCGAGGTTCTTCATTATCGCAGCTGCGAGGCGCATTACCATAAGGGAGGTCAGCCCCACGGAAATAAGCCCGGTGGTGACACCGAAATCCGCATGACCGAGAATATCGGCCACAATGCCGGTTACCTTTATCTCTATATCCGTGGCCGGCTCCACATGCTCCTCCACCGCCATTTCCGGTACCGGGAGTGCGCGGCGGTCAACTTTTCCGTTAGGTGTGAGCGGCATGGAGTCAAGTTTCATGATCACAGCGGGAACCATGAACTCCGTAAGCTCGCCGGCCATATATTCACGGAGATCGTCAGCCGTCAGTTCCCTACCTTCGCGGACAGTGAAATATCCAACAAGATTGCCTGCTCCACCTATCTCCTTTACCGCTGCCGTAAAGGAGGCCACATCGGGATGGGATGCGGCAACAGCCTCAATTTCCCCGAGTTCGATACGCAATCCGCGGAGTTTGACCATACCGTCCATGCGTCCGAGAAATTCTATGTCGCCGTCGGCAGTCCACCGGGCCTGATCGCCGGTTCGGTAAGCTTTCACACCGTCTATCTCAATGAACTTTTCCGATGTAAGTTCCGGACGGTTCAGGTATCCACGACCCACTCCGGCTCCCATAATGACGAGTTCGCCTGTAACCCCCGCCGGTAGCAGCCTGAGGTTGCGGTCGAGAATCCTCACCTCATAACCGGCCAGCGGGCGGCCTATCAGGCGGCCGTCGGTGGTGTCATGAAGCCGGAAAGCTGTGGTGAGCACCGAACATTCCGTGGGGCCGTAAACATTGAAAAACACATACGGCAGAGGCCCGAGCGGCGGAAGTTTCTCACCGCCACCGGATAACACACGAAGGGTTGAGAATTCAAAGAGTGTGGCCATCTGCCACGCTATCTGGGTAGTCATAAACATCACTGTGATGCGTTCGCGCTCCATATAGCCGTGCATAGCCGTGAGATCAAGCCTTATCTCCGAGTCGAATATGTGCACCGTGGCCCCGCTCAGCAACGCGGGATAAAGATCCATCATGTGTGCGTCGAATCCGAATGCCGCATAGGCACCGGCTATATCAGTGGCCGACATGCCGGTAAGCTCCGTATAGGCGTGGCAGAAGTTCACTATGTTGTGCTGCTCGAGCGTAACACCCTTGGGCTTCCCGGTGGAGCCGGACGTATAGAGTACCACCATGGACGAATCAGGGGTTGTGTCAATGGCAGGGCGGAAGTCCGGAGCCGGGAGATCCCTTATTTCCGACGCATTAATGACAGCTCCGCTGAATGCGGGCATTTTTTCCGCCACAAGTCCGTCATCCCCTATAATCAATTTCACTCCGGCGTCCTGAGCCATGAACATGAGTCGCTCCTCAGGGAAATGGGGGTCAAGAGGTATATAAGCTCCTCCGGCTTTCATTATGGCGAGCGGCAACACGGCCATAAGCTCCGAGCGCTCGATCAGAACACCCACAATGCTTTCCTTTCTTACGCCATAGCGCCCTTTAAGTTCTGCCGCAAGGGCATCAGTTACTTTGTCAAGTTCGGCATAAGTCATGCGCCGGTCGCGGAACACCACTGCTATATTGTCGGGATAGCGTTCCGCAGCCTTTACAAACAGATCCGGAATTGTGGCCTGCGGATCTCCTCCCTGTTCAGGCCCTCGCCCGAGGGTATATATCTCATTCTCATCTTCGGCCGGTACAAGCCTAAGTGTACGCACATCAGTATCACGGTTTCCGGATATCATGCCACGCAAAATTTCTCCGAGTGATGACACGAACGCATTGATAAGCCGGCTGCTATAAAGATCCCTGCGGTACTGCACCTCAACACTCATTTCACCCTGCTTTATGCTGAGATTTACGGTAATCCTGGCTCCTGTGGCTATGCTTTCCAACATAATGTCGTCTACCGGTACGCCGCCCACCTGAGGCAGATCAAGAAAATCACCCTGATAGGCGAACAGAAAGTCGGAATTGATGCCGAATTCAGACACCACATCCGCAAATGAGTAAAGGCCGTTGTCGCGGGCAATTTTAAGTCTCCGGGCCGTATGTCGCAGCAACGAGCTAACCGACTCTCCGGCACCTACACTGACACGCGCGGGGATTGTCTTCACCATCATGCCGAAAGTACGGTCAAACTCGTGACCTTTGCGTCCATGCCAGATTGTGGAGAACACCACATCCTCCTTGTTGCAGAATGACGACAGAACCAGCCCCATAGCCGCAACAGCCGGCACACTGCTGGGCATTTCCATTCTACGGCAGAATTCCTTATAATCTTTTCCGGCAATTCCTACCGGCACTGAAAGCGTTGCATAACCCTCCTCAACACCGGCCGTATCAGGCATGATCTCCAATTCCGTATCCGCCCCACCGAGCATTTCGGCGTATTCCGCACGGCAACGGTCAAGAGCGTCGCTGCTTCTGGCCTCTTTTTCGCGCCGGGCCACCTCATAGATCGTGACATTCTCTTTTTCAAGATCCTTACCCACATAAGCGGCATCAACAGCTTTGAGAAAGAGTTTATGGGAGTGGCCGTCAAAAATTGAATGATGAAAATCCGTAAACAGGTATACATGCTTTTCGGTGGCGATCACATTTATGTGTGCAAGTGTGCCGCCGTCAAGCTCAAACGGTTTTATAAGCTCATTCCTTGTAAGCATAAGCTTCTCCTCAGTGGTGCGGGTCAGCTGCACTTCCACAGGCCCGGTAGACGAGGCGTCAATAAGCACAGGGGTGCCGTTGTCATCCACTTTTACTCTCGCCGAAATGCTCGGGAAAGCGGCCACTACTGCCTGGACGGCCTTTACGAGCCGCTCAGGATCGTCAACACCGTGCATCAGCGCCAAGTGCGGCGTATGGTAGATATTCTGCCCCTCGTTGCGGAGGCTTTCGATATATATTCCTATCTGGGTCTGTGATAATGGAGTCATGGAGATCCGTGTATTGGAGAAAGATTGGTTAATTTATTTTGAAGATACCTGTGAATCCGGTCATGTCGAATATAGTGCGGATAGCAGGCGAAAGACTGCTCACCGTCAGGGTACGACCCTCAGCTTTTGTCCGCTTCAAAACGGTGATGAACGACCGCAAGCCTGCGCTGCTGATATATTCAAGCTCAGAGCAGTCGATCGCAAGGTCTCGGTCAGAGTCCACCGCTGCGGATATCTGAGTGTCAAACAAAGGGGCGGTAACTGAGTCAAGACGGCCCGATACATGTATGACGGCTGAATTGCCGTCGGTTTCGATTCTTGTTTTCATATTCTATATTGTTGCTATTGTTTTATCGATAGTTATTACAAGATGATTTTCGCCACTTACAGTGCGTTCATATTCCATCCGCGCGGTCAACCGCTTTATAAGCAGGAGTCCGAGACCGCCCACCGGACGCAATTCGACGTCAAGGCCTGTGTCCACCTCGGGTGACTCACTGCATGGATCGAATTTCGGGCCGGAGTCAAGGAGGCTGATAAGTACAGTGTCAGGCTGATCGCTGATTTTAACAGTTATGACAGAATCCTTTTCCGGTGCTATGGAATGGTTGATGACATTGCTTACCGCCTCTTCGAGAATAAGTGCTGTTTTTTGCCTGACATCAGCATCCCATCCCCGGAGCTCGGCAAAACGTTCAGTCTCTACGGCCATACGGCTGATTTCCGTAATATCATATCCTATCCGGAGTTCTATTTCCTGAGGTTCCGTAAGGGCTATGCAAAGTATGGTGAGGTCGTCATTCGGAACCATGCCGCGTGACTTCATGTCGGATGTTATCCGGCCCAGCACATCCCGGGGGCCGACAGCATAGGCTTCACGCCGCATGCTTTCAAGGCAGCTTATCAGATTATCGTCGCCATACTGTTTCCCTTCACTGTCCTCGGCTTCGGAAAGGCCGTCGGTGAAAAACAAAATAACCGAACCGGGAGTCATTGCAACCCTTGTGGCACTGTAACGCATATCCTCCATCACTCCTACCGGAAGCCCCGGAGGAAGATGAAGAGAGCGGACACCTTTCCCGTCAATAAGGACCGGAGATGTATGTCCGGCATTGACAAGGGCCATATTTCCTGATGAAGGATCAAGAGTTCCGGCAATCATTGTTACGAACATATTGTTGGGATTGTCGGCACAAAGGTGGTGGTTGATCCTGTCCACAATCTCGGCAGGAGTCATTCCGGACTCAACGGCAAAACGGTAGAGGCTGTGAACGGCCGCCATAAAAAGCGATGCGGGCATTCCCTTGTCACTTACATCAGCTATAATGAAATGCAGCTTCCCGTCGCGCTCCATATAGTCATACATATCGCCGCTGACCTCTCTGGCCGGATGGAAAAGAGCCTCCACATCAATTTTTCCGGTTATGGCCCCGGACTTCGGACTCCACACGGACGGAAGCATACCTATCTGTATGCCCCGGGCTATATCAAGTTCGCCGGCAATACGGGCCTGTTCCCTTGCTGTGCGTGCCACATGCTCCACATATCCGGCTATGGACTCCTTCATGGCCGACATGGCCGCTCCCATCCGGGCTATGTCACTGTAGCGTCCGCAATCAGGTATATCAACTGAAAAATTTCCCCCGCCTATCTCTTTGGCGGCGTCAGCAAGGCGCCGGAGCGGCCGGGTGGTGCGAGAAATCACAATATGAAGCCCCACAATCAGGCTGACAAGACCGGCAAACACAATAGCCAGCAACGGCAATTTCAGCCGTTCAACCGAAGCAAGAACCGTGTCGAGAGGAGTGACCGTTATTATATCAAGTCCGAGCGCCGCTATACGCGATTTACCGGTTATCACCTTCATGCCGGAAAAGGACGGCAACTCAATGCCCGGAACTCTGACCGCCTCACCGGAAGGGAGCGCAAGATATGATACACTCTCGGGATAGGGACGGAGTTCCTGCACCTCCTCGGTAAGCTTTTGCAGCGACACATCGGCTGTGACAATGGCGCGGATCTGCCCTTTCCGGTCAGTTACCGGCACACTGTATGTGGTCATAAGGCATTCTCCCCCTCCACGGTCAATATATGGGGAGCTCCATGCCGGTTTTCCGCTCAGCAGGGGTGTCTTATACCAACTCTGGTTTGTGTAATTGTAATCCGTGCCGCCGAGCTGGCTTACTTTAAAATCTCCGTCGGGAGCACTTACTACATACAGCATCCATTCCGGCACACGCCGCCCCAAGCTGTCAGGCACAAGGGCCACCGCTCCGGCCATTATCATCCTATTGTCGGATATGGTCAGCTCCAAGGCCTTTCGGGCTTGTCGCTCAACCGTAAGCGCTCCAAGAAGCTCAAACTCTCCGGCAAGGTGCCTGACATCGTGACCTACCTCGTCCATAAAATCGCCGATACGCTCGGTCACATGATGCTGCATAAGCCGGGTCTGCCTTATAGCCTGCTCCTCGTCGTCGCGCCCCATATAGCCTTCAAACATAATGCTGATGGCCGCCAATATGCATCCGCAGACACAAAGTGCATAAATATAAAGAGTGGTAGAGAGCTTCATTCCAATGCAAAATTAACAAATATGTTTTATCTTACAAATTTCACGGATCTGAATTATTTGTGAACCATAAAGAGGATACCTACGTTAAATGTTAGAGATAAAATTTAATTGTTTTTTGTAAAAAATCAAATTATGAATAAGCATCATTATTATAAAATGATTGTAGCGTCAATGTCAATTGTCGTTGCTGCCAGCGTTCCGATGAAGAGTGAAGCATGCACCCGGGCTGTCTATCTCGGGCCTGACAGCATGGTGGTGACGGGGCGCACAATGGACTGGAAAGAGGACCCGCAATCAAATATCTACCTGTTTCCACGGGGAATAGAGCGTCGAGGAGGGTTGACAGACAACACCATTAAGTGGACGTCACGATATGGAAGTGTGGTTACGGCCGGATATGACATAGGGGTATGTGACGGAATGAATGAAAAAGGTTTGATGGCAAACTTGCTTTTTCTCTCGGAGTCCGACTACAAGCGTCCTGGCGACTCACGCCCCGTGATGGGATTGAGCATATGGACCCAGTATGTGCTTGATAATTTTGCCACGGTTGATGAGGCGGTAGCTGAATTAAGCCGGGAACTGTTCCGTATAGATGACCCGGATCTCCCGAATGGAGCCAAGTCTACGTTGCATCTCTCTGTATCTGATCCCACCGGCAACAGTGCCATATTCGAGTATATAAACGGCAATCTCGTCATACATCAAGGACGCGACTGCCAAGTTATGACCAACTCTCCGACTTACGACAAGCAGCTGACATTAAATGACTATTGGAAGCAGATAGGGGGACTCGTAATGTTACCAGGCACCAATAGAGCATCCGACCGTTTTGTGCGGGCCTCATTCTATATCAAAGCCCTCCCAATGACATCCAATTTCCGTAATGCTGTCGCAGGCGTGTTCAGTGTAATGAGAAATGTGTCAGTGCCTTTAGGCATTTCCGTACCCGACCAGCCCAATATAGCCTCGACACGTTGGCGTACAGTCGCCGATCAGAAAAACCTTGTCTACTATTTTGAATCTACCATAAGTCCTAACATCTTCTGGGTGGATTTCAGAAAAGCTGATTTCAGCGCGGGAATGCCTGTGAAAAAACTTACCTTGACAAATGGTGAGATTTATGCCGGTGACACCGTTGATAAATTTAAGGCTTCCAAGCCATTGAATTTTCTGTTTGGAATCTGACCATAACAAATAACATTTTTATCCTACAGGCATAAGTCACCATTATGATACCGAAGGGATAAAGCACAAAAAAACCTCGGGCTACTTGATAGCCCGAGGTTTTAGTGGAGCTGGAGGGACTTGAACCCTCGTCCAAACGTGGAACTAATGAGTTTTCTACATGCTTAGTTTTCAGTTGGTTTTCGTGACACAGCAGGCTGAAAACGGCCAACGATATCCTTATCTCCTAAATTTTCGGGAAAGCCCCGGAGCATGGCATTCCCTATTTCCGATTTACCTGCACCGCCTGATCAATCTGTCTCGGAACAAGGACGATTGGGCGATGTCTTGTCTCTGCAACTGTTGCGGAGATTAAGCGGATCTACTATACTTCGATCAAGCAGCAAGAGCGTAGTTGTTTTCGCCATTTAAAATTGTTGATGTCAGAGTTTTAAGAGCATAGCCATCATTGCTCTGCATGCTTGCTCACCACCTCTACACGCTGTCAAAACCGGTCAGCCCCGTGACAAGGCGATGATAATCATCATGCAAATTTACAGATAAAAACTGATTCATATTCACGATTTTATGCAATTTAACCACATTTAGCAAAACCCATCAACTTAGATCTGCCAACCTTATTAGTTAATTTTTATTTAATTTATCTATTTAAGTATATATTATAGTTAATAAAAACAAATTATAGCAATTCGCGCATATTATTGTTAATTTAATTTTATAGCTTTACAAATAAAATCAATTATACCAAATACAAAATATCTATGTGGGTTTTAGCCTTAATCAATATGATTTTGTCTATTAACACTCTGACAATACAGATATTAAGGAACTTAATTTTATTTTTATGAAGCATCTTACTTCTTTATTATTGACGATGGCATTGTCCTCATCAACAATTATCGCCAACAGTATCGCTCCAATGGATCAACAGAGAGCTCTAGAGTCGAAATCACAATTAATGGGCTTTCTCAGCAGTGAACGCACAGTGATATCTGAAAAACAGATGGCTCCGGGCATTACAAAGCGCGCTGTGCGCGACAGCCGGGGCCGGATTTTTTATGATATCGTTAAAAACGGCAAAGTGTCGGCAGCACCACAATATATCAACCGTCCTTGGAAAGCAGTTGAAAATGCTTCGTTTTTTGAAAATTTCGAAGGCCATACCAATGAGTTGGACTGGCTGCCCGAAGGATGGACGGAAATAAACACTCCCGAAAACACCCCTACATTGGAGATGTGCTCACACAATATCAACAACTCATGGAACGTACAGGACACCGGCGACGGCTACTGGACCGACATCACTACCGACGGTGTGAAAGAATGCTGGATACATTTTACCTACAACTGGAGTTACCAGAACGGCAATGGGGAGAAAATAGAAGGAGCTGCGGCGCCTCAGGACGAATGGGTGATAACACCGCAATTCACCGTAGGCCAAAACCACGACCTTTTCTTTTTGGCTGAAATAGACCGCGGAGCCATATATGATTTCAGCTGGAACAGTATGGCTTATGACAGGAACATTGTAGAATGCGACCTCGAAGTTCATGTATCCACGGACAATGGTACCAACTGGACATGTATCTGGAAAGCAAGCTCTGATGTATGCGCAGCCATGACGGATGATGAAATGTATGATATGATGGGCGAACTGAAATACAGCTCCTATTGTGTGCCTCTTACACAATATTACGGACAGAATGTGAAAATCGCATTCCGCTACCTCAACTCGGCCAACGGCATGTCGGGCAACTCTATGGCTGTGGACGCCGTCACTGTAGCTGCTCCGGCACCGGAAGCTTTCTATTATCTCCCTGAAGGTATACTGATGGCTGGCATAAGCGACGGACTGCACAGCAATTCCGAATCATATATCCTTCTCCCCGCCAACACTCCAATTGAATGGAAAGCCTCTTCAAACGCATATACTGAAAACAACTCATGGGCTTTCTTCAATGAATCTACCGGCGAAATGGATAACATACTTACCGGAAACGAAGCTGTGGTGACATATTCCTGGAGCGAAGGGCAGCCCATCCCCTATCCGGTACTCACAGCCACCAATCCTAACGGATCCGACACATATTCACCTGACATCAATGATTCTGCCAAAGGTGGAATGTATGTAGGCGGAAATGTACCCGATCTCGCTGACGAAAAGGTATATCTCGGCAACTATGACTATATACACAAACATCTCGTGACACCTAATTTCGGAAACGGCTCATACTGTTTCGGAACCGCTGCCGCCAATACCTGGGGCACCAACATAGAACAAGTGGCTTTCGGCAACCTGTTCATGGCTCCTCCTGCACCTCTTACGGTTTACGACATTATGCTTACCCTCGGTGAATTTGATGCCGATGAGGATGCTGAAATCAAACTTGAAATATATACTGTCGACAACTACGGACAAGTAAGCGCCGAACCCGTGGCCACTGCTGTAGCGTTAGGCAAAGATATAGACGGATGGGGGTTCTACAATGCCTTCTTCCATCTCGACACTCCTTATGAAATGACGGAACACACCCTTATGATGATAAGCGGATTCGCCGACAGTTCCAAAGTACGCACATTTGCTGCTTGTGCCCAATCAGTGCATAATGACGCAAATCACAATTATGCCTACATGATGTTCCGTATGCCCGACAATTCCCTTTCGCTCTATCCTGCCTCAGCAGCTTTAGAAGATTATTCATCGGCCCTGTATATAAGTCTCAACGGAGCTTTCCACTTCCTTAAATTAGAAGAGGAAATCGTTGAACTCGATCCTGAAAGCAATATGATTGAGGTAAAAGCTACAGCAACCAACGACCCCGAAAAATGGTGGATAGTGGATAATGACAACCGTTTGCCCCTTGTTGCCGAAGGTACGGTACACGATTGGCTCACTGTAACCCCTGTCACAAAGGAGGATGGAAGTTATGCCGTGCGCTTCTCGGCTGAAGACACCGATAAACAGCGCTCCAAAACCGTTTATTTATCCAACGGAGGCTCCCAAAGCCGCATCCGGGTGCGCCAGCAGGCAACAGTGGGTATTGACAATGTAACTTACGGCGATTTCAGCATTTCTATAACTGGAAATACACTCACAGTGAATGGTGTGGATGAAAACGCAGTTGTAAAAATTTACCGCACTGACGGACGCCTTGTTTACTCTGGTGCCAACAATGTCAATACCGAAAATCTTATCAAAGGCATATACATTGTGAACTGCGGCTCACATACCGCCAAATTCACAAAATAAAACCAATACACAGACCCTGACCTGAATTAAAAAAACCGGAGGCCAATAACAAAAGGTTTCCGGTTTTTAAATTCATAAGTAAATAATAAGAAAGCCTTGCGGCATTCCGCAAGGCTTTTTTAAGCGCTTCAGGATGGGCTTGAACCAACGACCCCCTGATTAACAGTCAGGTGCTCTAACCAACTGAGCTACTGAAGCAGTGTTGCTATTTCTTTTTAGCGAGTGCAAAAGTACGACGTTTTTTTTAATCCACCAAATATTTCAGCAAAAAATATCAACTTTTTATGATAAAACATTCACAAGGACAACTTTCATCATACTATCATACAAAAAACTATTTCTAATATTTCCCTTTATCAGTAAAAATAATTACATTTGCAGTACTGATATACAGACAAGAAGATACCATAATTACCAATGAACTCTAATACTTTGTTATGGAGAGTAGATTTACGATACAAGACTTATGCAGGAAAGTATCGCATCAGTATTTTAGACAACTCCAATTATTGCATCTTCGTTCTACGGCAAACAATACCAAAAGAATAAATATATAAAATAAAACTATGAACAAAACATTATGGAATTACTATAAGCAGTCAACAGATGGACAAAATACAATTGCAATGTTTAATCCAGAGCCAGACGATGCTTATCAAGAAATAGAGAATATAGCAACTTTCTTGCAAAAGTTAGACGGTTATGTTGAACCTCAACATTTTACAGATCGCGTACTTGTGTACGAAGTTAACCTTTCCGAACGGAATCTCTTAATCGAAGAACTTTCCGAGCGCAAGAGTTTCGAAACTTTTGTAGAATCCTATGACTTAAAAGAGTTTGATATTCAAGAAGAAAAGGTTATTTGGTTTGAAGAAAATTATTTTATCAAAGCAGATAAATTCAGACAAAAAGCAGCTACAATAGATGCTCTATCAATGT